>NZ_JBHZCY010000011.1:99894-112940 GCF_042786665.1 Kitasatospora sp. NPDC059146
GATCAACGCGGCGAACACGCTACCCATGTTACGCGCGGCGAAGTTCAACACCCGCGCGTTTATCTCAACCGCGTCCCCCACTTAGTTCGTGCTGCGCCCGGTGCGCAGCCAGGACTCGTGGACCCGCGAGAGCAGGAAGATCTCGTAGTCCATGCTCAGCCCGAAGACGATCGCGAACATCATCATCGGCACGTAGCTCTCGATCGGGACCTTCCCCGCGACCCCGAGCGCCGGCCCGCCCCAGCCCCACTGGAACACCGCCACCACCACCCCGTACGAGGCGGCGATCGACAGCAGGTTGAGCACCGCGGCCTTGACGGCGACCAGCAGGCCGCGGAAGACCGCCAGGATGATCAGGAAGGCCAGCGCGACCACCACCGCGATGATCAGGACCAGCCGGCCGGAGACGATGTCCAGGAAGTCGACCTGGGCCGCGGTGTTGCCGGTCACGTACGTCCTGGCGCCGCTGCCCGCCACCGCGTCGGGCAGCACGGTGTCCGACAGGTGGTTGACCAGGTCGGTGGTGGCCCGGTCCTGCGGGGCGCCGGCCGGGACGACGGTGGCGAACAGCACGGCGCCGTCCGGGCTGGTCTGCAGCGGGGTGGTGCTCGCCGCGCCGGGCAGGCCGGTGAGGGCCTGCTGCACGGCGCCCTGCACGCCGGCCCGCGACCCGTCCGCCACGGCGCTCTGGTCGACCACCACGGTCAGCGGCGCGTTCGCCCCCGGGCCGAAGGCCTGGGAGACCAGGTCGTAGGCGCGCCGGTCGGTGAAGGAGGTCGGGTCGGCGCCGTCGCCGATGTGGCCCAGCTGGATGGAGAACAGCGGGATCGACAGCACCCCGAGCGCGACCACCCCGGCGACCAGGTAGCGCCACGGGTTCGCCTCCACCCGCCGGGCGTAGCGGTGCCAGCTCCCGCCGCCCTCGCCGCCGCCCCCGGCCTCGGCGATCGGACGGCGCACGGCGAAGCGGTCCATCCGGCGCCCGATCAGCCCCATCAGCGCCGGCAGCAGGGTCAGCGCGCCGAGCACCGCCGACACCACCGTGACGGCGGCCGCGGCCCCGAGCTTGGCGATGAAGGAGATGCCCGACACCGACAGCCCGGACAGCGCGATGATCACCGTGCAGCCGGAGACCAGCACCGCCCGTCCGCTGGTGGCCACCGCCTGCCCGGCGGAGGCGACCGGGTCCACCCCGTCCATCAGGTTCTGCCGGTGCCGGGTCAGCAGGAACAGCGCGTAGTCGATGCCGACCCCGATGCCGATCATCGTGGCCAGGGTCGGCGCCACGGTCGCGAAGGTGGACAGCGCCGCGACCAGCCCCAGCGCGCCCAGCCCGACCACGGCCGCGATCAGCGCCGTCAGCAGCGGCAGCCCGGCCGCGATCGCGCTGCCGAACCCCACCAGCAGCACCACCACCGCCACCGCGAAGCCGATCACCTCGCTGGAGCGGTCGTCCGCCGCCGGCCGGGCCAGCTCGCCCAGCGGCCCGCCGTACTCCACCTGCACCCCGGCCTGGCGCAGCGGCGCCACCGCCGCGTCCACCCCGCCCAGGTAGTCGTGGCCCAGCAGCGCCGGGGTGGTGTCGAAGCGGACGGTGATGTACCCGGTCAGCCCGTCGGGGGCCAGCGGCCCGCCCGGCGGGGCGCTCTGCCCGGCCGGCGGCAGCGGGCTCTGCGCGCTGATCACGTGCGGCAGCTGCTGGAGCGCCGTGACGGTCTGGGCGATCTGCGGCTGGAAGCCCGTCAGCTGCTGGGCGTCGTGCAGCACCACCTGGGAGCTGGTGCCCGCGGCGGCCGGCTCGTGCGCCTGCAGCACGTCCCGGCCCTGCTGGGCCTGGGTGCCGGGCAGGGAGAAGTCGTCGGAGTAACTGCCGCCGACCGTCCGGTTGGCGGCCTGGACGCCGGCCAGGGCGACGATCCACAGCACGAGGACGAGTACGGAGTGGCGCGCGCACCACTCGCCCAGGCGCCGCAGCGCCGCGCGCCTGGCGGGCGGCGGCGTCGCGGCGGCCGGGGGGACACGGCGGGCGGACGGCGGCATGGACGGGCTCCCGGGGTCTCCTGCGCGCTGGTGCGCCGAACCGGCGCAGTGTTCCCCGCGGGCCGCCGCGGCCCTCCGGTACCGGCGGGTAGTCGCCCCACCGGCCGCCTCCCCGCCGCCGCCCACCGTCGGGTCAGGGCCGCCCGCCCCCGCCGAGCAGCGGCGTGCCCACCGGCGCCGCCGCCCCGACCAGCACCACCAGCTCGTGCCCGCCCGGGTTGGCCTGCACCGGTACGGTGCGCCAGTTGTTGGCCAGCCAGACGTTGCCCGAGGGGTCGATCTGCACGCCGGTGTTGCGCTCCAGCCCGTCGCTCGTGTACCCGGTGCCGGGCGGCGAGATCGGCTCACCGGTGCGCACCCCGGGCGGGCAGGCCGCCAGGTTGACCCCGCACAGCCGGGCGACGCGGTGGCCGCCGAAGTTGGCCACCCACACGGTGTCGTCCCCGTCCACGGCCACCCCCCAGGGCAGGAACAGCCCGCCGTTGGCGAAGGGCGCGGGCGCCGGTGTCCCGTCCGCCCCGATCAGGGTCACCGAGGCGCCCGGGCGCGGGCCGTCCTCGCCGCCGAGCGCGTCCGCCAGGTCGCCGGGGGTGCTGTCCCCGCAGGGCACCGGCAGGATGCCGCTGTTGCTCACCCAGGCGTTGCCCCGGCTGTCGGTGGCCACTGCCAGCGGCCGGCGCAGGCCCCCTCCGGTGACGGTCCGCTCCAGCGCGCCGTCGGGGCCCACCACCTGAACGCTGTCGCTGCCGTTGCCGCTCACCCACAGCCGCCCGGCCGGGTCCACCGCCGCGCCGAAGGGCTTGTGCAGGCCGGGCGTGGGGATCTCCCGGGCCGCGGCCCCGTCGCCGTCCGGGATCCGCGCCACGCTGTCCGAACCGCAGTTGGCGACCCACACCGTGCCGGCCCGGTCGGCGGCCATGCCCTGCGGCTGGACGATGCCCGCCCCGCGCCAGCCCGCGGGCGGCGACAGCGGTGTGCCGTCCGGGGCGAACTGGGAGAGGCTGCGCTCCAACGGCGTCGGATCGAGTGGGCAACCATGGCCCTGGAAACCGAAGTTGGCGACCCAGGCGCTGCCCCTGGCGTCCACGGTGATGCCGAAGCCGGCCCCGTACAGGCCGCCGCCGCGGTAGGGGGCGCCGGGGGCGTCCTGCCCGGTGGGGGTGAACTTGAGCACCGTGTCGCTGCCGCAGACCGGCACCGTCGGGTCCGGGCCGTAGCGGTAGTTGTTGCTGACCCAGGCGTTGCCGTCCGCGTCGAAGGCGATGTTGCCGGGGCCGTCGAGCTCGTGCCCGTTGCCCGCGTAGCGCAGCGCCACCGTCCAGGCGTCCGGCGCGGCGCCCAGCGCGGGCCGGTAGCGCTCGGTGGTGGCGGCCAGCGCGAACAGCTCGGCGGTGTTGCGGCCCGGGTCGTGGGCGATGTTCACGGCGGCCAGCAGCGTGTTGCGCGGCCGCTCGCCGCCCGGCGGCCGGGCCAGCTCCAGCAGCCGCCCGCAGGAGTCGCCGGTGACGCACGAGGCCAGCAGGTTGGCCAGGGAGTTGACCTCGGCCATGGTCGAGGTCAGCGCGCCGTTGGGCGGCGCGGCCAGCAGCGGGGCGATGCCGCCGGTGCCGGTGTCGGCCAGGTTGTGCGCGAGGGCGGCGGCGTTCGGCAGCCCGGGGGAGGAGCCCGCGACGCCGTCCGGGCCCGTGAAACGGGCCAGCGCGTAGGCCACGGCCACGGTGGTCCGCTCGTTGACGACCAGTTCGGGCGGCGCCCCGGCACCGCTGAGCACCGCGGCCAGCGTCACCGGCCCGCCGCCCGCCCCCTCCGGCGCCTCCCGGCCGTCCGTACCGCCCCGGTCCGTACCGCGCCCGTCCCCGCCCCCGCGGCCCGGCAGGTCTGCCAGCACGTACAGCACCGCCCGCGCGTCCCGCGGCCGCCGGTAGTCCAGGCTGAACCGCCCCTGCCCGTCACTGCGCCCCCGGGCCAGCACCCGCGGCCGCCCGCCCCCGCCCTCCCCGGCCTGGTACAGCGTCACCCGCGCCCCGCCCAGCGGCGCGTCACCGCTGCGCACCACCC
The DNA here is from genome assembly GCF_042786665.1 of Kitasatospora sp. NPDC059146. NCBI lineage: Bacteria > Bacillati > Actinomycetota > Actinomycetes > Kitasatosporales > Streptomycetaceae > Kitasatospora > Kitasatospora sp. NPDC059146. The sequence continues at coordinate 103,993 of NZ_JBHZCY010000011.1, forward strand.
CGCACTGCCCGGCCTCCTCCCCTCCGCCGGCCGGCGCGGCGTGCGCGGGCCCGGCGGCCAGCTGGGCCAGGAGGGCGGCGGTCAGCAGGACGCCGCGGTGTCGACGCATGGGGACTCCGTTCGATCGCAGGAGGTGACAGCAGGAGCTGACAGCAGAGGGGAAGGGGCCGGACCCGCCCGCGCCGGGGCACTCGGCGGGGCCGCCGCCCTCCTACCTGCCACATCCCGGGCCGCCCGTACGCGACCGGCCGCCGGACGCGGCGGAAAATGCCCGGGACGGCCGAGCCCCACCCGCCCCGCCGACTTCCCGCGCGACACCGGCGAGTTGGCTAGACTGCCCCGGCCCGGTGTGATCAAGAAGGGACACGAATGAGCATGGGGGGATCCTGGATGACCGCGACCGAGCCCGACCCCGAGCAGCCGGCGGCGCCGCAGATACGGCAGGACATCCCGCACAGCGCCCGGATGTACGACTACTTCCTCGGCGGCAAGGACAACTTCGCCGTCGACCGCGAAGCCGCCGAACGCGTCCTGACCGTCTTCCCCACCATGCGCACCGCCGTGCGGGCCAACCGCACCTTCATGCACCGCGCCACCCGCGCCCTGGCCCGGCGCGGCCTGCGCCAGTGGCTGGACATCGGCACCGGCATCCCCACCTCGCCCAACCTCCACGAGGTCGCCCAGGCCGTCGAACCCGCCGCCCGGGTCGTCTACGCCGACAACGACCCCGTCGTGCTGGCCCACTCCCGCGCCCTGATGACCAGCACCCCCCAGGGCCGCACCGCCTACGTCCACGGCGACGTCCGCGACCCCGCCGCCATCCTGGCCACCCCCCAGGTCGCCCGGACCCTCGACCTGGACCGGCCGGTCGTCCTGTCGATGATCGCCCTGCTCCACTTCGTCCCGGACCTCGACGACGCCCACGCCATCGTCGAGCACCTCCTGGACCCCCTGCCGTCCGGCTCCGCCCTGGTCCTCTCCCACGCCACCGCCGAACTCGACCCGCCCGGCGCCTCCAAGGTCCAGGAGATCTACAACCAGGCCGGCACCTCCCTGCGGCTGCGCCCCCGCGCCGAGTTCGCCACCCTCTTCGCGGGCCTGGACCTGCTCGACCCGGGCATCGTCCCCGCCCACCGCTGGCACCCCGACGGCACCGACGAGGCCGACCTGCTGCCGGCCGGCGTCACCGACGCCCAGGTCTCCTTCTACGCCGGCGTCGCCCTCAAGCCCTGACCGGGCGCCGGGGCCCGCCGACCCGTCAACACCCCGGCCTCCTCCTCCCGTCCGGGTGACGCCGGGCCGGTTCCCGCCCCCGGCCCGGCCCCGGTCCGCTCTGCTGGGAGCGGCCGCCCCGCCGCGGCCGTCGGCACCCGCCCCGGAGGAGTCCCGTGACCTCGCCCTGCGACCCCCAGTACGCCCCCGCCGGCGACGTGAGCGCGGCGCTCATGGTCATCGACTCCCGGCTCAAGGCCCTCTACGACGGCCGCACCGGCGCCGACCCCGCACACCGCGAGATGGTCGACCACCTCGCCGCCTCGCTGGGCCCGGACGGCTTCGCCGCCCTGCTGGAGGGCGCCTGCACCCTCATCTACCTGTACATGAACTGGCTGCGGAAGGCCTGCGAGGACCAGGGCAAGGACGTCATCGAGTACGTGCTGCCCAGCCTCCTGGCCACCATGCGCATGATGCCCCGCACCTTCCGCCCCGAGGTCGTCCCCACCATGGCCGGCCTGCTCGTCGCCGCCGCCGGCGACCTGAGCCCCAACCTGTGGCGCGCCCAGTACGGCCCCTGGACCGACGCCGAGATGAACCCCCTGGAAGCCACCGCCACCCTGCTCGCCGAGTACGTCAACCGCATCTGCGGCGACGACCGCGACTTCGCCACCCGCCTGATCACCGACGCCCTCTCCCGCGCCGACGACGAGGAGCAGGACGAGGCCGACGAGGCCTGACCCCCCGGCCGACGGCGCCCGCGACCCCGCCCGCCGGCGCCCGACGCGATGTCAGTGCCCGCCCCTAGAGTGGTCACAACGCTGGAGGGAACGCCGAAAGGCGCCGCGGGTGAACCCCGCGAGAGACTCCGGAAAAGCCTCGCAAGCGCGCCGGAAAAGGGGATAGCCATGTCCGCGAACAGGATCAAGCACAAGGTCAACCACGTCTCCCTCGTGGTCGACAAGTCCGGCTCGATGCGCCAGCACCAGGCCCAACTCGTCCGCGTCGTGGACGAGTTCGTCAAGGGCCTCCAGGAGGAGTCCGACCGCCTCGGCCACGAGACCCGGATCAGCCTCTACGCCTTCGACCACGAGGTGCAGAACCTGGTCTGGGACATGGACGTCAAGCACCTGCCCTCCCTGCGCGGCCTCTACCAGGTCGACAACGGCGCCACCGCCCTGATCGAGGCCGCCGTCAAGTCCGTCGACGACCTCAAGAACATCTGGGAGGGCTACGGCGAGCACTCCTTCCTCCAGGTCGTCGTCACCGACGGCGAGGAGAACGCCTCCGGCTGCTCCCAGAGCGGCCAGATGCACACCCGGATGAACGGCGGCCAGGGCGCCGCCGTCCTGCGCTCCTGGCTCGACCGCATCCAGGGCGCCATGGACGGCCTCCCCGACCACTGGACCTCCGCCATCCTGGTCCCCAACTCCCTCGCCAAGCGCACCGCCCAGGAGTACGGCTTCCCGGCCGGCAACATCGCCATCTGGGACGCCGACTCCAGCAAGGGCGTCGAGGAGGCCATCGGCACCGTCAAGTCCGCCGCCACCAGCTTCCTGCGCGGGCGCGAGCAGGGCGTGCGCGGCACCAAGAACCTCTTCGCCATGGGCCAGGACCTCGACACCACCCAGGTCACGGCCAACCTCGACGCCCTGGACACCGGCAAGTACATCCTCATACCCGTCGACGAGGCGTCCCCCATCCGCGACTTCGTCACCAGCTCCGGCCACCCCTACACGACCGGCTGCGCCTTCTACGAGCTCTCCAAGCGCGAGAAGATCCAGGGCAACAAGCAGCTCGCCGTCGCCGAGAAGGACCCGGCCACCGGCCGGATGACCGGCCGCGTCTTCTCCGGCCCGGCCGCCCGCCGACTCCTCGGCCTGCCCGCCGCGGAGGCCGTCGTCAAGCCCGGCGAGAACCCCTCCTACACCGTCTTCGTCCAGTCCACCTCCGTCAACCGCAAGCTCGTCCCGGGCACCAAGCTCCTCGTCCTGCGCTGACCACCGGCCCCGGGCGGCGACGGCGGCGGGAATCGGTTCGCCCGCGGAGCAGCCGCTGTGTCAGGATGCCCCGTCACTTCATCCGACCGGGGGGTCTCCTGACCATGCGCCGCTCCACCGTGCTCGCCGTCGCCGCCGCCACGGTCTCCCTCGCCGCCCTGGTGGGCTGCGACGACGACAAGGCGCCGACCGCCTCGCCGACCGCGCCGGCCACCACCGCCGGGGCCGCGCCGACCGCCACCCCGACGCCCACGCCCACGGCCACTCCGACGCCCACCGCCGCCGCGACCACCGCCACCGCCGTGGCCACGACGGCGGGCGGGGCGATCGACCCGGAGAAGGCGCTCGCGCTCGCGGAGGCGACCCCGTACGCGGCCACCCAGGACTTCACCACCGAGGCCGGCCCGCTCAACTCGCGCACCAAGGCCCGGGTGAACCTCAACGGCCCGGTCCGCTCCGGCCGGCTCACCGAGTCCATGAGCGCCGCCGGCGGCGACGTGGCCGGCGGCAGCGACACCCCGAACGTCGTCGTCACCGGCGACGGCACCACCTACATCCGCAGCGGCAGCAGCTGGCGCACCTCACCGCTCGGCGACCGGGTCGCCGACTACCACGGCTACGCCAAGGCGCTGCTGGCCCTCGGCCCGTCCGCCCGCACGGGCATGGAGGACTGCGAGGGCACGCCCTGCTTCCACCTCGCCGGCACGGTCGGCGTGGAGCAGGTGAAGCCCCTGGAGGCCGAGCAGTACAAGATCCTCAAGAGCAAGGGCGTGGAGGGCTTCCGGCTCGACCAGTGGATCGACGCCCAGGGCCACACCGTCCGCTTCGACCGGAAGACCGACCTCGGCGGCGTCCAGATCCGCACCCGCGGCACCTTCCGCGACTTCGGCCCGGTCGAGAGGATCGACCCGCCGCGCTGAGCCCCACGACAGCCCCGCCCCACCCCGGACCGGACGCCGCCTCAGAAGTGCTAACTTAGGCAAGCCTAACCAGGCAGCGCGACGACCACACGGCCCAGGGGGCACCATGGCAGAGCAACCGACCCGCCGGACACCGCGCGCCCGTGAGGCACGGGTGCTGCGCACCGAGCGGATCACCCCGCACATGGTGCGCCTGGTCCTCGGCGGCGCGGGGCTGGCGGACTTCGACGCCACCGAGTTCACCGACCACTACATCAAGGTGCTCTTCGCCCCCGAGGGCGTGGACTACCCCGAGCCCTTCGACCTCGCTCGGATCCGCGAGGAGTTCCCGCCCGAGCAGCGGCCGGTCACCCGGACGTACACCGTGCGGGCCTGGGACCAGGCGCTGCACGAGCTGACCGTCGACTTCGTGGTGCACGGCGACGAGGGCCTCGCCGGGCCCTGGGCGGCCCGCGCGCAGCCCGGTGAGACGGTGCGCTTCCTGGGCCCCGGCGGCGGCTACGCCCCCGACGCGGACGCCGACTGGCACCTGCTGGCGGGCGACGAGAGCGCGCTGCCCGCGATCGCCGCGGCGCTGGAGCGGATGCCGGCCGGCGCCGTGGTGCACGCCTTCGTCGAGGTCGCGGACGCCGCCGAGGAGCAGAAGGTCCTCTCGCCCGCCGGGGCCGCGATCCACTGGCTGCACCGCGGCGCGCGCCCGGTGGGCGAGGCGCTGGTCGAGGCGGTCGCCGCCCTGGAGTTCCCCGCCGGCACGGTGTCCGCGTTCGTGCACGGCGAGGCCGGCTTCGTGAAGGACCTGCGCTACCTGCTGCGCGTGGAGCGCGGCGTCCCGCGCGAGCGGCTGTCGGTCTCGGGCTACTGGCGGCTCGGCCAGAGCGACGAGGCCTGGCGGGCCGCCAAGCGCGAGTGGAACGCCCAGGTCGAGGCCGAGCAGGAGCAGACCGGCTGACCCGCCCCGGCGCCCCGGCCGCGGCGCCGCCGCCCGGGTCAGGTCAGGCCGTGCTGCCAGGCCCGGGCGGCGACCTCGACGCGGTTGCGGGCGCCGAGTTTGCGCTGGACGTTGCCGAGGTGGGTCTTGACGGTGGAGAGGGTGACGTGGAGGGTGGCGGCGACCTCGTCGTTGGTCAGCCCCCGGGCGACCATCGCGACGACGTCCCGTTCCCGCGGGGTGAGCGGCTCCTGGGGCGGGGGAGTGTCGGGGCCGCGGCGCCGGGGCCGCGCCGGCGGACGGGAGGCGAGGTCGCGCAGGAGCCGGGAGGCGACGGAGGGGGAGATCAGCGAGTCGCCCGCGGCCGCCGCGCGCACGGCCTCGATGAGCAGGGCGGGCGAGCAGTCCTTGAGGACGAAGCCGCAGGCGCCGTGGCGCAGCGCGCCGTGGACGTACTCGTCGAGGTCGAAGGTGGTCGCGATGACGACCTTGAGCGGGTGCTCGGCGTCGGGGCCGGCCAGCAGGCGGGTGGCCTCCAGGCCGTCGGTGCCGGGCATCCGGATGTCGAGCAGGCAGACGTCGGGGCGCAGCCGCAGGGCCTCGGCCACCGCCGTGCGGCCGTCCCCGGCCTCGGCGACGACCTCCATGTCCGGCTGGGAGTCGAGGATCATCCGGTACGCGGCGCGCACGGTGACCTGGTCGTCGGCGAGGAGGACACGGATGGTCATGCCGCCCATCCTGCCAGCTGTCACGAAGCGTGACGGGGGGCGCTTCGGCCGAGCGGGATCTCGGCGGCGACCTGCCAGCCGCCGACCGGGCCGGGCCCCGCGCTCAGCTCCCCGCCCAGCGCGTGCACGCGCTCGCGCAGGCCCGCGATGCCGAAACCGCCGCGGCCGCGGCCCGGTGACGGTTCGGCGGCGGGCCGGGGCGCGTCGTCGGTGACGCAGACCGTCAGGACGCCGGGGTCGCCGGCGGACAGCCGTACGTCGATGCCGGCGGTGTCCGCGCGGGCCGCGTGCTTGCGGATGTTGGTCAGCGACTCGCGGACGATGTGGTGGACGGCGGAGGCGATGTGGTCCGCCGGGGGCGTCGCGGTCAGCCGGGGGTCGAGGGTGAGGGAGACGGCCGGTCCGGCGGCGCGCAGTGCCGCGGCCAGGGCGGGCAGGGCGTCCAGGCCGGCGGGGGCGCAGAGCGGGGCGGGGCGGTCCGGGCGGCGCAGCAGCGCGACCATGGCCCGCATCGACTCGGTGGCCTGGGCGGCCGCGTCCTCGATGTCGGCCAGCGCCCGGTCCAGCACCTGCGGTGTCGGCGGGCAGCCCGCCGCCGTGGTGAAGCGCACCGCCTTGACCTGGGCGGTGACGGCGGTGACGTGGTGCCCGACGAAGTCGTGCAACTCGCGGGCGTACTCCAGCCGTTGGGCGTTCAGCCGGGCGTTCTCCTCCCGCCCCCGGGTGGTGTCGAGCAGCCGCAGGTACAGGCCGAGCACGACCGCCACCGGGGCGGCGAGCAGCAGGGCCGGCACGACGTACCGGCCCACGTGCACCCACTCGGAGCCGGGCAGCCGCAGGACGAGCAGCGGGGTGGCCAGCCAGGCGGCGGTGGCGAGCGGGAACAGGTGCCGGGGCGGCTGGTAGCGCACGGCCCGGGTGACGAGCAGCAGCAGGACGCCCATCTCCGTCAGGCCGAAGGTGACCTCGGGGCGGTGCCGCAGCTGGCCCGTGACGAGGGACAGGGCGATCGAGGCGGTCACCGCGGCCCACCCGGTGCGCACCAGGAGGCGGGGCGGCGAGAGCAGGGCCAGCAGGCAGAGCAGGCCGACCGCGACCGTCGCGAGGACCGTCGGCGCGAAGCCGGTGGCGAACGCCTCGGCGGTGACGGCGGCCGCGGTCGCGGCGGCGACCCCGATGGCCGGGCCGCGCCGCTCGGCGGCCCAGGAGGCGAACTCGGCGCGCGCCGGGAAGGTGATCATGGTCGTTCACGGTACGCGGCCCCGGGCGCCCCGGACCTCCACCGTTCGGCCGAGGCACCGCCCCCGGCCTCGGCCGAACGGCCGTTCCGCGCACCCCGCCCGCCCGGTGACGATCACTTGCACCACTTCCACCACTTCCACCACTTGCACCACTTCCACCGCCTCCACCGCTTCCACGGAAGCCGGACGCCCGTCCGGCCCGCCGGAAAGGACCCCGAACCGTGCACCGCCTCTCCCGCGCCCTGCGCCCCCTGTGGCGCGTCCCCGCCCTGCTGCTGGCCGACACCGTCGTGGCCGTCGCCGTGACCGTCCCCGTGCTCTGGGCCTACGGCCGCAACCGCCTGCGCCGGGCGGACCTCAGGAGCGGCGGGCGGGGGCGCAGGTAGCGGCAGCCGGGTGGCCGGTCGCGTGGGCCCCGGTCGGAGGATTCGGTTCCGGCGTGCAACCCTTGCGCCGTCGCGGCGGTGAGTAGGGCAGAGCGATGGCCCGGTCGGGCCGTCGCGCGGAACGTGAAGAGGAACTGGATGACCGCGAGGATACTGCCCGCCCCGGTGGAGGACCGGCCCCGGCCCGCCCCGCCCGCCGCGGGCGGCCCCGGCCTGCGGGAGCTCGACTTCGAGGGGTACGCCGCCTCGCGCTGGCCACGGCTGGTGCGCACCGCCTACCTGCTCACCGGCGACTACCACGAGGCCGAGGACGTCGTACAGGCGACGTTCGCGAAGGCCTTCCGGAACTGGCCCCGGATCAGCCGCCTCCAGGAACCGGACGCCTACGTCCACCGGGCCCTGGTGAACAACAACCTGAGCCGCCACCGGCGCCGCAGGGTCAGGCAGCTGCTCGTACCCGTCCTCCCCGAGCGGGCGCACACCCCGGGCGCCGACCACCGCGACGTCGAGGAGCGCTCGGTGCTGCTCCAGGCACTGGCCCAACTGCCCCAGCGCCAGCGGGCCGTGGTCGTCCTGCGCTACTGGGAGGACATGAGCGAGCAGCAGGTCGCCGAGATCCTCGGCTGCTCACTGGGCAACGTGAAGAGCCAGGCCAGCCGCGGCCTGGCGAAACTGCGCACCCATCCGGCGCTGGCCCCCTACGCGGGCGCCGGCGCTACGACGACCGACGGCACGAACGGAGACAACAGCTGATGGACACCGAGGACATGGTGCGCGGCGCCCTGCACGACGAGGCGTCCCGGCTCACGGTGGCCCACTGGTCCGCCGAGCCCGTACGGATCCACGCCCGCCGCCAGCGGCGGCGGATGGTGGTGGGCGCGTCGGCCGTGGCGGCCGCGCTCGCGGTGGCGGTCGGCACCGGCGCGGTGCTGTCCGCCCGGGACGGCGGCAGGGCCCTCGCCCCGGCCGCGGCCCCGGCCGCGCAGGCCCCGCTGCTCCCGGCGGGACCGGCCCCCGAGGCCGTCGTCGCCGAGCCCGGCCAGCAACTGCCGCTGGACCGCCCCGGCTGGTGGATGTCGTTGAAGGACCGGGAGATCTGCATCCACGACGCCTCCGTCCACGGCAGCGGCCCGGGCTGCGGCGGCTACTCCTGGGCGGCGAGCGCCACCACCGAGCTCACCATGCAGTACTACCGCAACCCCGCCCAGAACCAGGAGGGCCTGTACAACGTCGTCTACCACGGGCCCGGACAGGTCGCCCGGATGACCGTCGAACTCGACGGCCAGGCCCATTGGGCCACCGTCGCCTCGCTCCCCGGCACCCCGGGCTACGCCAGCGGCTACGCCTGGGCGTCCGCCCTCAAGCCCACCGGCTCCGAGAAGGGCCAGCCCCAGCCCCTCACCGGCATCAGGCTCGCCGCGTACGACGCCCAGGGGAACCTGCTGGCGAGCAAGACCCTGTAGCCCCGGCGGTGGGGGGGGGCGCCCGCGCCCCCCCGGGGGCCCCACCCCCCCCCCGCCCGGCCCCCCCCGC
>NZ_JBHZCY010000011.1:112950-127860 GCF_042786665.1 Kitasatospora sp. NPDC059146
GCGCCCCTACGCCCGCCCGGGGTACCCGGGGGGCCCCCACGCCCGGGACCCCCGGGGGGGGGTGCCCCCCGGGGCGCCCCGGGGGCCCCCACCACCGGCCCTGGCCGGGCCCCGACTAGGGTGGCGGACATGCCGCTCGTCGACGTGACCCACGCGCCCACCGTGCCCGAGTCCACCCTGCGCGAGCTGGGCTCGGTGCTGCCGCACCTGGTGTCCCTGGCCGTGGAGTGCCCCGAGGAGCCGTACGACGGGGACCTGCGACCCGGCGACGTCGAACTGCGCTTCCGGCCGCTGGGCCCGCTGGACCGCAGCGGCCTGGCGGTGGTGATCGAGGTCAAGTCGAAGTGGTTCGCCAGCCGCGCGGCCGACCGCCAGGAACGCGTGGACACCCTCCACGCGAACATCCGCGCCGCGACCGGGCTCACCGACTTCGGCGTCTACCTCTCGCTGCCCGTCGCCGCCTGGTCCCAAGGAGACTGACCCCTCCCGCCCGGGACCCCAGCCCCCTGCTCCAACTGCTGCGACCATGGGCCACATGCTGTCGCTGACGATGAACGACGCCGCCGCCCAGGCGCTCGGAGTGCACGACCACCCCGCCGCCCTGACGCCGCCCGGCGGCCTCGCCCCCGGCCTGCGCGGCCGCCTCGCCGACGGGATCACCCGCCGCGGAGCCGTCCTCACCTGGGCCGACTCGACGGCCGACGCCGGCGCCGCGCCCGCCGCCTTCACCGACCTCACCGCCTGGGAGTGCGCCGACAGCTCCTTCCACCTGGAGGACCACGTCCCCGTCGAGGTCCGGACCGTCGACGACGCCCCGCAGATCTCCGAGGACGGCCAACGGCTCCTCCTCCTGCACGGGATCGCCCTCGCCCTGGAGTTCCGCCGCCTCCTCACCGGAGCGGACCACCCGGGCCCGGTGCGCTGCATCGTCGCGGCCAACGGGACGAACGCCACGTTCAGGTTCCACCGGATCCGCGCGGGCCAGTCCTGGCACAACCCCGACCTCGACGGCTACCGGACGGACAAGCTGGTCGTCCTCGACCTCGCCCCGGCCGCCCGCTGACCCCCGCCCCCGAGCCCCGCCCCTGGTCCCCGCCCCGATCCACCCGACGGCCGGGGTGCTAGAAATCCCCCGTGGACGAACACCCCGAACCCTCGACCCGGCGCGTCTTCGTGGCCCTGGCCCCACCCGACGACGCCAAGGACGAGCTGGCCCACGCCCTCCGCCCCGCCTACGCCGCCTACCCGCGGCTGCGGTGGAACCGGATCGAGGACTGGCACATCACCCTCGCCTTCCTCGGCGAACTGCCCACCACCGCCGTACCGCCGCTGCGCACCGCCCTGGCCGCCCTGGCCCCCGCGCACCCCGCCCCGCGCCTGGGCCTGCACGGCGGCGGCCACTTCGACGACCGCCTCCTGTGGGCCGACATCGACGGCGACCTCGAAGCCCTGCACCGACTCGCCACCGACGTCCGCACCCTGGCCAGGACCTGCGGCATCGACTTCCACGACCGCCCGCTGCGCCCCCACCTGACCCTGGCCCGGGCCCGCCGCGACGACCCCACCGGCGTCCCGCTGGCCGCGGCCGGCCTCACCGGCTTCCACGGCCGCCCCTGGCGGGCCGAACGCCTCCACCTGGTCGGCAGCAACACCGGCCGCGGCCCCGGCCCGATCCACTACCGCGACATCGAGGCCTGGCACCTGGGCACCGCCACCGGCAGCGCCCCTGACGAGCCGTAGCCGCCGAGCCGTAGCCGACGAGCTGCGGCCGACGAGTGGTCACCGTGCGCTCGCCCGTACGTCGATCGGATCTTCATCCGCATCGGCTAGCCTGCCCCCCGGCACCGCGGGTCCGCAGGTCATCCAGCGCTGACGGCCCGCCACCACGCCGCACGGCACCGCACGTTCCACGAGGGGGAAACCGATGTCCCGCACGACCCACCGCCGTACCGCCGCCACGCTCACCGCGGCCGCCACCACGGCCCTGCTCGCCCTCACCGGCACCGCCGCCACCGCTGCCGCACCGCTGTCCGGCACCGAGGCGACCATCGCCGTCGGTGCCCGGGGCGTCGTGCCGGTGGTCAGCCCCGACGGCGCCAAGGCCTACGTCGTGGTGACCGAGGCCGACAACACCTCCACCGTGAAGACGGTGGACACCCAGACCGGCGCCGTCACCGCCCGCCTGGCCCTGGGCACCCTCCAGTGGAGCGCCCACCCGGCCCTCAGCGCGGACGGCTCGCGCCTGTACGTCCTCGACGGCCAGCGCCTCAGCGTGGTGGACACCGCCACCCTGACCCTGCTCGCCACCCTCGCCCTGCCCGACCAGCCGCGCCCCGCCGGCTGGACCGCGGGCTCCACCTCCGGACTGGCCCTCAGCCCGGACGGTGCCACCCTGTACGTCTCCCAGAACGGCGCGACCGCCTACCGGCAGAACGGCCAGAGCCGGATCCTGGCCTTCGCCACCGCGCAGCGGGCCTTCACCGCATCCGTCCAGGTCCAGGCCCCCTACGTCGGCGCTCCCGCGGCCCGCCCGGGCACCGGCGACGTGTACGTCGGCACCAGCCAGGGCGTGGTCCACGTGGCCGCGGCCGCCACCGCGCCGACCGTGGCCGGCACCGTCCAGGGCACCGCCACGAACCTGGACTACAACCTGGCGTTCACCCCCGACGGCAAGCGCCTGTTCGGCCTCGCCGAACTCGGCAGCGGCGCCAGCACCGTCATCGACCCGGCCACCGACACCGTCACCACCACCTTCCACCCCGCCACCGGCAGCGACGCCCTGGAGAACCCGCAGGTCAGCGCCGACGGTACCCGGCTCTACCTCGCCGACAGCAACTACGGCACGAGCAGCACCTCCGTCCTCGCCCTCGACACCGCCACCGGCGCCCCCGTCCCCGCCGACAGCGCCGGAGACCTCGACGAGGACGGCCTCACCGGCCTGGCGCTGGGCCCCGACGGCCACACCTTCTACGTGGGCGGCACCGCCGGCCAGAGCGCCAACCTCCAGATCGTCGCCCACTGACGGAGCGTCGGACCGCCCAGGCCCGACGGCCCCCGCCCGCCGGGCGGGGGCCCGGTCCTGTCCCCGCACCGACCGTGCCGACCGCGCCGTACCCCTGGACAGCGGCGGGGGAGTGGGCCACGCTTCACCCCCATGAACGCCCCGCAGCCCCCGCACCGCCCCGGCGCCGCCGGCCCCGGTGCCGCCCGCACCGCGCTCCTGCGGGCGGTGACCGAGGTCGGCGACGAGGCCCCCGCCCTGCTGGCCGGCTGCGACGGGGGAACCCCCGTCCCCGGATCCACCTGGACGGTCGCCGAAGCCGCCGCCCACCTCGCGATGGCCAACGAGCTGATGGCCGCCCTGGCCGCCGGCGGGCAACGGCCCTACGGCGACGGCACCCCCGGCTCGCTGGCCGCCGCGAACGCGGCCGCCCTGGCCGCCCGGCCCGAACGCGACCCGGCCGTCCTCGCCGCGCAGATCGCCGAGCGGGCACGGGAGTTCACCGCGGCGGCCACCCCGCGCCCCGGCACCGCCCCGGTGGCGACCCCGCTCGGCGCGATGGACCTGGACGCCCTCACCGCCTACCTGCTGACCCACATGCTGGCCCACCTCTACGACATCGCCCGCGCCCTCGGCCGCCCGCACCCGCTGGACCGCCGGCGCGTCGCGCTGACGCTGCCCTTCCTGCGCACCGCCATGCCGTGGGTGGTCGATCCCCGCGCCGCGGCCGGCCACAACGCCTGCTACCGCCTGCGGATCCGCGGCCTGGAAGGCTTCGCGGTTACCTTCGCGGACGGCGCCGCCACGGTGAGCCCGCAGCCGCCGCGCCGCCCGGACTGCACGATCCTCACCGAGCCGGTGGCGTTCTTCCTCATGGCCCTGGGCCGCCTCGGCGCCACCGACGCCCTGCTGCGCGGCAAGGTCCTCGCCTGGGGCCGCCGCCCCTGGCTGGCCCCGGCCTTCCCCGCCCTGTTCACCGCCCCCTGAACCGCGCCCCGCCGGGAAGGACCGCTCGGTGGGGGAGGGTTCCTCCGATCCGTGCGAGTGACCTTCTGGTGACGGTCCGTCATGACAGGATCGGTGCGGGTCGACACGGCGTCGACCGGAAGGAGAAGGAGGAGACATGAGCGAGGACAACGAGGCGACGACGTCCGCCGAGGACAAGGCCCCGGCCAAGGGCTACGCGGGCACCGAGATCAAGATCGAGGGCGAGGACCACATCATCATCCGCGAGGACGAGGTCCCGGTGGCCGACACCGAGTGAGGCGCCCGCGCCCGTGCCCGCGGGTCGGTGCGGTCGGTGCGGGCCGCTCCTCCCGCCGGGTGTTCCCGGCGCCCGGCGGCGGGGTCAGTCCGGCAGGCCCTTGAAGCCGGCGAGCAGTTCTCTCAGGGCCCGCTGTGCGGCCGGGTAGGCCTCCTCGGCGGCCGGGGCACCGGGGGAGGCGTTCGTCGGGGTGCGGTTCCCGCCGACCCTGACCATTTCGACCAGGACCCGGCCGTTGGTGCCGTAGAACACCGCCTCGCCGTAGTCCACGTCCACCGGGCCCGACGCGGGGGAGGCCCGCAGGTCGCCGTCGGGCACCAGCTTCCCGTCCGGGCCGATGGTCCAGCCGGGGCCCGCGGGCGGGGTGGTGGCGCCCGGGGCGGCGGACACCGACCGGGTGAGCACGGCCACGCCCGGGCCCTCCGTCCCGGTGGTGATCCCCACGGTGGTCGCCACCGGCACGGTGGACCGCGAGCGGGGGTCGTCGGGCGCGACCGTGCGCGGCTCGCACGTCCGGCCGGCCGTCACCACGTCGGCGAGCAGCTTCGTGCTGTCCGTGCCGCGCGCGAGCACGTACACGCTCGCCCACATCCCGTCCGCCGCGGCGGGCACCCGCAGCTCGTACAGGGCCGGCACGGGCACCGTCGGAGCCCCGGTGCGGACCTTGTCGTCGATCCGCACACCGACCCGCGGCGCCTCCAGCCGGCAGGGCGAGAGCGCCAGCGGCTTGCCCGGCCCGGGCCGCAGCACCTCGCCGCCGCGCAGCCCCGCCGTGCCGGACAGGTACACCGACTCGACGATCTGCCGCAGGTGGCCGGAGCCGAGCTCGGTCCCCTCGACCTCCTCGGCCCCGCCGCCCGCGCCCGCTCCGGTACCGGCTCCGGTACCCGCGCCCGCCGGGGTGCTCGCGGCCGTGTCCGCCGCCGGGGCGCCCGCCCCCGAGCACCCGCCCAGCCCCGCACAGGTGATCGCCAACACCGTTGCCGCCCAAAGGCGTTCGGTCATTCGCATGCCCAGCACGGTACCGTCGCCACCCGCCCGCCGTACGGCCAACGCCCAAGCGGACCGGCCGGCCCGCGGCCGCCCGCGGCCGCCCGCCCGACTTGCGGGCCGCCGGGCCCGGAGAGGTGATGGGAGGGGGCGCGTACCGAACCCGTACCGAGCCCGTACCCGACCAGGGGCCGTCCGGCCGAGGAGGATCCCCATGTCGCACCACAAGTCGAACAAGGACGTCGAGGGCGATCCCGACACCGGCCACGGCCGCGGCCTGCCCCGGCGCCCCGACGAGGCCGAGCTGGAGGAGCGCACCGAGGAGGACCGCGAGGAGGTCGGCCTGCCGCCGGACGGCGAGGAGGACGAGGAGGGGCGCAGGTAGCGGCCCCGCCCCTCTCCGTCGGTCCTCACCGGCCCGCGGGCGGGCGGTGTCAGGCCGGGGGGACGAGGCGGTTCTCGTAGGCGAAGACCACGGCCTGGATCCGGTCGCGGAGTTCGAGCTTGTGCAGGATCCGCCCCAGGTGGGACTTCACGGTCGCCTCCGCGAGGTACAGGGCGGCCGCGATCTCGGCGTTGGACAGGCCGAGGCCCACCTGGAGGAGCACGTCGCGCTCGCGGGCGCTGAGCCGGCCCAGCCGCTCGTCCTGGCCGCTGCCGCTGCCGCTGCCGGGGCCGGTGCGGGTGCCGTCGGGCAGGTGCGGGCGGAAGTCCTCCAGCAGGCGGCGGGTGATCCGGGGGGAGAGCGCCGCGTCACCCGCGGCCACGTTGCGTATCGCGGTGAGGAGCTCCTCGGGCCTGGTGTTCTTCAGCAGGAAGCCCGAGGCCCCGGCGCCGAGGCCGGCGAAGGCGTACTCGTCCAGGTCGAAGGTGGTGAGGATCAGCACCCTGCTCCGCGGGGAGGCCAGGGTGATCTGCCGGGTCGCCTCGATCCCGTCGGTCCCGGGCATCCGGACGTCCATGAGGACGACGTCGGGCCGCAGCTCCCGGGCGAGGCGTACGGCCTGGGCGCCGTCCGCGGCCTCGCCCACCG
Source organism: Kitasatospora sp. NPDC059146 (assembly GCF_042786665.1). NCBI lineage: Bacteria > Bacillati > Actinomycetota > Actinomycetes > Kitasatosporales > Streptomycetaceae > Kitasatospora > Kitasatospora sp. NPDC059146. The sequence goes on from NZ_JBHZCY010000011.1 coordinate 119,239, forward strand.
GTGCCATGTCGGGCTGGGCCTCCAGGATCGTGGCGAAGGCCATCCGGAGCAGCGCCTCGTCGTCGGCGATCAGGATGCGGATCGTCATGCGGGCACGGCTCCGTCGCCGTCGAGGAGGAGGCGGGTGTGCACGCCCCAGCCGCCGCCCGGGAGCGGTCCGGCCCGCAGCGTCCCCCCGTAGGCGGCGCAGCGCTCGCGCATGCCGGGGATGCCGTGGCCGGGCGCAGCGGCCCCCGCCCCGGTCCTGCCCCCGGAGGCGGTTCCGGGGCCGCTGTCGGTGACGTCCACGGTCACGGTCGCGGCCGAGCACCGGACCCGGACCTCGGCGCGGGTGCCGGCGGGGGAGTGTTTGAAGGTGTTGGTCAAGGCTTCCTGCACCAGGCGGTAGACGGTCAGTTGGGCGGTGGCGGGCACGTGGGCGTGGCCGCCCCGCAGCTCGACCCTGGTCGCCAGCCCGGCGGCGCGCATCCGCTCGGCCAGGGCCTCCAACTGGGCGAGGCCGGGCAGCGGGTGGCGCTGCGCGTCCGGTTCGTCGGTGCGCAGGATGCCCAGCGAGCGCCGCATGTCGGTCAGGGCCTGACGGCCGGTCTCGGAGGCCTGGACCATCGCGGCGGTGGCCCGCTCGGGCGAGCGGTGCTGGGCGTGGACGGCGGCGTCGGTGAGCGCGACCATGACGGACAGGTTGTGGGTGACGATGTCGTGCACCTCCCGGGCGATGCGGGTGCGCTCCTCGGCGACGGCCAGTCGCGCCTGCTGGTCCTGCTGGCGTTCCAGGTGCGTGGCCCGTTCCTCCAGCGCCGCGAGGTAGGCGCGGGTGGTGCGCGCGTTCGCGCCCAGCGCCGCGGCGGCGACGACCGCCGCGCTCAGCGCGACGAAGGGCGCCAGGAACGCGCCTTCCGTCGCCCAGCGCAGGCACGCCAGCAGCGCCCCGCCCTCCACGACGGCGCCGGCGAGGAGCGCGTCGCGCCGGCCCGCGTGCGCGGCCACCGCGTGCAGGGCCACCAACAGGCAGACATCGGCGGGGAGTTGGACGCCCACCAGCCACTGGACGAAGGCCGCGCCGGCCACGGCGCCGAACACCGCACGCGGGGCCCGGTGCCGCCACACCAGGGGCAGCGCGAGGGCCACCGTGAGGGCTGCGGCCACCGGGAACTCCCGCGGCGCGCGGGTGGCCGCGACATGGAGCAGCAGCAGCGCGAGCGGCAGCGACTCCCGTACGGCGGGCGGCGGTCGGAGGCCGCGCAGCCGCGTGCTCCCCACCGCTCGCACCACCCGGCCCGGGCCGGACTGCGCGGCCGCCTCGGTCATCCCCACGTTCCCCACATCCCTGTCGGCGTCGGTCCCGACGGTCCTGTTGAATGCGCCGTGCCCGCTGAGCGCGCCACGCCACGGTAGGCCGCGGGGGCGGTGGCGCACATGAGTCCGCCGTCTGACGGCACCACCGGCCCTGTACGACCACAGGAGGAGTGCGGTACCTCCTGCGGTCGCAGCGCACCCGCCCGTGCGGCGTGCCCGGTTGCGACCGCGGTGGCAGGCGAGGGCGACCGGGGGGCGACCGGGGGTCGATGCGGCGCCCGGTGCCCCGCCCCGACGATGGCGGCGTGACCGAGATCATCACGGGACTGTCCATGTCCCCTCCCGAGTTCCTCGCCGTGCTGGGCGCCCTCGCGCTGGTGGTGGCGCGCTGGCTTCCCCCCGCCGCCCGACCGCGCGTCACCGTCGCGGCGGTGGCGGTCCTCGTCCTGGCCACGGCGGTGCTGGGCGTGGTGGGGCTCCGCTGGCAACTGCTGCCGGTGCTGGCTGGGGCCGCCCTCGCGCTGCCCTTCGCCCTCGCCCCCCTGCTGCGACGGCTCCGCCGCCTCCACCGCTCTGCCGCCGACCCCGCCACCGACCCCGGCGACCCCGCCGCCCCCGGCCGGCCCGGGTGGCGGGCCCGGTGGTGGCTGGCGCTGCCGGGCTCGGCGGCCTGCGTGGGCCTGATCGCGGCGGGGCCGGTGGCCGCCTGGGCCTTCCCGGTGCCCGTGTTCCCCGAGCCGTCGGGCCCCTTCGCGGTCGGCACCCGGGTGGTGCAGTGGACCGACCCCCAGCGCCCCGAGACCTTCACCGCCGACCCCGACGACCGGCGCACCGTCGTCGTCCAACTCTGGTACCCCGCACGGAAGAGCCCCGCGGACGCGCCGCGGGCCCAGTACCTCGGGCGCACCGAGCAGGAGGCGCGCACCGTCTCCGACGCCCTCGCCCACGGCGTCGGCCTGCCCGGCTTCCTGGTCGACGGCGTCCCGCGGGCCCGCACCCACGCGGTCTTCAACGCCCCCGTGTCCGGCGGGGACGAGCGGTTCCCGGTCGTCCTGTTCTCCCCCGGGGCGGGCGGGGTGCGCACCCAGAACACCGCCTGGGCGGAGGAACTGGCCAGCCACGGCTACGTGGTGGCCGGCCTCGACCACCCGTACGACTCCGCCGCCGTCGTCCTCGACGACGGCCGCACGATCCGCACCGCGACCACCTCCTCCGGCGACCGCGACACCGACGAGCAACTCGCCGCCGGCTGGACGGCCGTCCGCGCCGCCGACCTCGGCTTCGCCCTCACCCAGCTGGAGAACCTGGACCGGAGCGGGAGCAGCGACCCGCTGGCCGGACGCCTGGACACCGGCAAGGTCGCCGCCACCGGCCACTCCATGGGCGGCGCCGCCGCCCTCCAGGCGGCCCGCCGGGACCCCCGGATCGACGCCGTCATCGACCTGGACGGCTTCCCCCACGGCCCCACCACCCCCGCCCTCCACCAGCCGGTGCTCGCGCTCACCCAGGCCGTCACCCCCGGCACCGACCCGCGCTACCTGCCCCGCCTCACCGAGGCCCTCGCCCTCGACACCGCGACCGGCTACCGCCTCACCGTCCCCGGCGCCGCCCACCTCACCTTCATGGACGGCCCGCTGTACCTGCCACCGGTGCCCCAGATCGTCGGCTCCCTGGGCCGCACCGCGAGCCCGCACCTCGTCGCCGCGACCACCCTGGCCTTCCTGGACACCACCCTGCGCCACGCGCCCGGCGACCTGGCCGGCACCCTGTCGGCGTACGGCAGCCTCAGCGTCCACCGCCCGGACGGCCCCCCTTACCGGTCCGCGCGGCCTGGCCCCGCCCCCGCCCCGGCAGGACAGCGGGGCGGGGGCGGGGCCGGGCACCGGGGCGTCAGTTCGCCCCGCCCCCGGGCTCCCCGGCCGCCCCGTACTGCCGGTGCACGTCCAGGTAGGGCAGCCGCACCCGCTCCCGCCACTCGGCCACCTGCGCGTGCGCGGCCGGCCGCACCGCCGCCGCCTCGGCCGCGTCCTCGACCCAGCCGTACGGGTACGGGCTGCCCAGGGCCACCGCCGCCACGGCCAGGTAGCGGGCCATCGCCGCGTCGTCCCCCACCGCCAGGGTCTCCACCTCGCCCCGGTCGAGCGCGATGCCGATCTCCCAGGCCCCCTGCGCCGTCCGCCGCGCGTCCCAGCCGCGCACCCACTGCACCCGCTCCGCCGTGACCTCACCGCCCGGCCGGGGCTCCAGCCCCGCGTCCCGCAGCGCGGGCACCACGGCGGCGGGGGAGTCCCAGGGGATCGGCAACCCCGCGCTCACCGCCACACCGAGCACCGTGCGGCACGGGTACGGCGTACCGCAGCACGCACAGCGCGGCTGCTGAGACCCGGCGTCACCCCCCTGCGCCCGGGCGGGCTCGTGCGACTGCACCACGCCACCCAGCAGGTACTGGTGCAGGCCGACCGGCTGCCCCGCCTCCTTCGAGTCCCGCAGGAGCAACTGCAACAGCCGGTGGAACAGCCGCCCGGCCTCGTAGCCGCCCAACGGCGGCACCGGCACCGTCACCTGCGCCGGCACCTGAACCACACCGTCACTTCCCTGCCCGTCACGACCCATGCGGGCGAGCCTAGGGCCCGTCTTCGACCTTCCGCCGCCCGGCCCGGCGCGCTACCGGCCGGCCGCGCCGGCCGCCTCCAGCACCTGCGTCACCAGGGGGACATCGGCCTTGGGGATCAGGATCACGTGCTGCGCCCCGTCCGCCACCAGGTCGAAGCGCGCCATCTTCGGGTGCGGGGCCTTCTGCCCCGACGCCGACAGGCCGAACGGCCCCCGGAGGGCGACGTCCTCGCCGGTGCGCCGGTTGTGCCAGGCCACCGAGCCGGCCGTGAGGTGCAGGTAGCCGGAGGCCGTGTGCGCAACGGTGCGCCCCTTGCCGATCGGCAGCATCCTGACCGTGCCCAGCGTCGAGCTCGAACAGGCCACCTGCAAGGTGGTGCCCGCCCGGAGGTCGGCCAGGTCCTTCTCCGTGCTCGCCCGGCGCAGGCCGACCATCGACAGCAGGACGTCGGAGAAGGTTCTGGTGCCCGCCGCGCGGCGGATGTCGGTCGTCATGGCGCAGATCCTCCCAGGTGACCCCGGCAGGCCCGTGACCAGGGGGGTTGTTTGTTCCGGAGGGTTTCGTCCCGGCGGGTGGGGACGGGCCGTCACGCGAAGCGGGAGCTGCGCACCGGCCCGGCGGAAGCCACCCGGTCGCGCGGACCGGCGGCGGGCCAGCCGACCGCGCGGGCGGCGAAGGCCGTGAGGACCGCGTCCGGGTCGGCCGGGGTCCCGCCGTCGCCCTCCGGCGCCTCCGGGGCGGCGGCGAGGATCGCCTCGGCGAGCTCCTCGGCCGAGCGCCGGTCGGGCCCGGCCTCCGCCGGTTCGCCGTCCTCGCCGAACTGCAGGCCCGGCTCCCACGGGGCGTTCACGATCTGCCCCAGCAGGGTGGAGACATCGGCCGTCACGGCGGGCGGGTCCGTCCAGCAGGTGGCGTGCTCGAAGAGCAACTGGCCCTCCGCGCGCTCGTTCAGCTGCGCCACCACGGCGGGATCGCACTCGTTCAGGTCGTACGCGACCACCAGCGCACCCGGCGTACCGGGCCGGAACGGCGCCGCCGGCACCCCGAGCAGCCGCGCCGCGGCCAGCCCGAGCGCCCGGCTGCCCCGGTCGGCCAGCAGCGCGACCGAGTCGGGCGTGCGACCGGTGGCGGCCAGGACGGCGCGCAGCCGCTCCAGACCGTGGTGGCAGTGCCCGAAGTCGTCCTGGAGGTAGGCCCAGCGGCCGGTCATGCCCTGCTCGAAGCCGTGCGGCGAGAGGGTGGTGAGCAGGCCGCCGGTGAGCACGTAGTGCCAGCCCCGCAGGTCCCGCCCGTCCACCGGCGGCAGCTCCGCGGCCCGCTCCAGCATCCGCCCGACCCGCTGCCCCGGCCCCACCCAGATCCCCTCGGGGGCCGACATCGCCCCGAACACCTCACGGGCCAGCGGTATCCGTCCGTCCATCAGGGCGTTGTAGACCGTCAGGTACCGGTCCGGCCAGTCGCCGAGCCGCTCGTCGTGCTCACGCAGCACGGCCAGTGCCTCGCCGTGCCGCTCGCAGCCCTCCAGGGCCGACACCAGCTCCAGCAGCACCTTGCGCAGCCCGAGCTGCGGGGCGGCCTGCGACTTGGCCCTGCGGCGGAACAGGCCGGTGCGCACCGCGGCGGCCGGCGGCGCCTGGACCAGCCGCAGCGCCTCCCGCAGCGCGGGGACGGCCACCGCGTCGATGCCGCGCTCGACGCAGGCGTAGCCGTAGTCGTAGAGCCGCTCGGCGTCCCCGGGCCGGGCCGCCAGCGCCGTCGAAGCCTGCGCCAGGTCCTCGAAACCGGCGCCCCGGGCCAGCCCGGCCAGCAGCGGCGCGACCTCGGCGGGCGGGAGCCGGTCCGCAGCGGAGCGCAGCACCCGCATCGACCCCTGCGGGTCGCCGGACTCGAAGAGCTCCCGGGCTTCGGACAGTTCGCTGGTCATGGGTCTCCGGAGGTCAGAGGGCGTGCAGGACCCCAGGATGATCCTCGACCGACCACCACCCGGGCAACCCGGTTTCCGCCGCCGGACGGGAACGCGGGCTCAGGGCCTCGGCGTCCAGCCGGGCGGCGTGAGGGCGGTGTCGGCGAGGATCCGTTCGACCGTCCCGTCGAGGGTGCTGCCCTGCCCGATGACCCGCTCCAGCCCGCCCGGCAGGAAGTCGCGGGCCCGGTACCAGCCGGCCATCTGCTCGGGGGAGAACTCCGCGGCCATCGGGCGGGTGGCGTGCCGTCGCACGGTCTCGTCGAAGTCGACGTCCAGGTAGTAGAGGAAGCTGCGACCGCGGTGCTCCGCGGCGAGCCGGGTCAGCATCGCGCCGTAGCGGTCGGCGGCGAGGATGCCCTCGACCACGACGTGGAACCCGTGGTCGAGGGCGTGCCGCGCCACCAGGTCGATCAGGCCGATGTTCGCCCCGCCGACGACGTCCCGCTCGCGCAGCACGGTGCGCCGCAGCACGTCCTAGCCCACCACCGCGACGCCTCGGCCGTAGGCGTCGCGCAGCCGCGCCGCGACGCTCGACTTCCCGGCCCCGCTCGGACCGCGCACCACCACCAGCACGGTGTCCGCACGGCCCGTCCCGCCCCGCACCGGACCATCCTCAAGTTCCGCCACGGCACAAGAGCATGACCAACCGTCAGCCCTTCGCGCAACGACCCCACCACCCCGACCGCGGCCGGGCCAACTCCCCCCCCCCGGGCGCTAGCCTGTTCCGCATGCCGACCAGCCGCCCCGCCGACCCGGGCCCCACCCTCCGCGACCGCCTGCTCGCGTTCGGCTCGCTGCCCGCGGCGGCGGCCGTGCTCACCGGCGTGAACGCCCTCTACCTGCTCCTCGTGGTCTTCGGGAACGTCACCGACTTCGCCACCAACCAGCACTTCGTCCAGCACGTGCTGGCGATGGACACCACCTTCCGGGACCGGGACCTGATGTGGCGCTCCATCACCTCGCCCGGCCTGCAGAACGCCGCCTACGTGGCGATCATCGCCTGGGAGGCGCTGAGCGCCCTGGCGCTGACGGCGGGAACGCTCGCCTGGTGGCTGCGGCCGGAGGCGGCGCGCCGCCTCAGCACCCTCGGCCTGCTGCTGATGCTGCTCCTCTTCGGGGCCGGATTCATCGGGATCGGCGGCGAGTGGTTCGCCATGTGGCAGTCGAAGGCCTGGAACGGCCTGGACGCGGCGATCCGCAACGTCACCCTGGCCGGACTGGCCCTGGTGGTGGTGAACCTGCCGCACCCCCGCACCCCCTCCGCCCCGCCGGAGTGAGACACCCCCGGAGCCCGCGAACGTCCCGCCCGCTTTCCTGCGGGGGTGGGACGGCCGGGCGGCGCGCCGCAGGCGGTGCGGGGGCGGCTCGGCGGTGGGCGTCAGCATGGCCGGCATGAAGACCGTTCTGCGCTGCGCGGGCGCCCTCCTGCTGGCCGCGGGTCCGATCGGCCCGGCCGCCTCGCCCTCCCGGGCCGAGGCCGCCGCGGACTGGGCGGTGCTCGCGCCCGGCGTCGGCTACCGGGAGCTGACGGTGCCCACCCCGCACGGCCGGGCGCGGGTGTACGCCGTGCGGGCCGACCTGCGCGCGCCCGGTGTGCGGGCGGACCTGCTGTTCCCCGGCGCGGTGGCGGCCCGGGCGCCGCTGACCGCGCTGGTCGGTGCGAGCGGTGCGGTGGCGGCGGTCAACGGGGACTTCTTCGACATCAGCGAGGAGCAGCACCCGGGGGTGCCGGCCACCGGGGCGCCGTCCGGGCCGGAGGTGTACCGGGGGCGGGCGTTGAAGGCGGCGGTGCCGTCGGCGCAGCGGTTCGGGTGGCGGCCGCCGCCGGGGGAGACCGACCGGGACGTGCTCGGGGTCGGGGCGGACGGGGTGGCCCGGCTGGGGCGCCTGGTGCTGCGGGGCGGTGTGCGGGCCGCGGGCGGGGTGTGGCCGGTGGGCGGGCTGAACCAGTACGCCCTGCCGGTCGGTTCGATCGGGGTGTTCACGCCGGAGTGGGGCGAGGTCTCCCGGGCCCGCGCGGCGTGCGGGAACGACGAGTCGCGCGCGGCCCCCTGCACGGCGGACACCTGGGAGGTGACGGTCCGCCGGGGCCGGGTGGCCGCGACCTCCCCGACCCCGGGTGCGGGCCCGATCCCGGCGGGCAGCACCGTGCTGCTGGGCCGCGAGGCCGGCGCCCGGGTGCTGGCGGGCCTGCCCGTCGGCACCCCGGTCGCGGTGGACCACCGCCTCGTCCCGGACGCCCCGGTGCCCTTCCGCTTCGCGCTCGGCGCCTACCGGCTGCTGCGCGACGGGCAGGAGCCGGCGGGCCTGGACGCCACGACCGCCGAGCCGCGCAGCGCGGTCGGCCTCGCGGACGGCGGGCGGGTGCTGACGCTGCTGTCCACGGACGGGCGCGAGGGCACCTCCACCGGCCTGACGCTCACCGAGCTCGCCCGGGTGCTGCGCGGGCTCGGCTGCCCGGACGGCGCCTACCTGGACGGCGGCGCCTCCGCCACCCTCGTCACCCGCGACCCCGCCACCGGCGGGCCCACCGTGCGCAACCACCTCGACCACGGCCTGGAACGCAGGATCCCCAACGCCCTCGGCGTCTTCGCCGCACGGCCCGGCGTGCGGCCCGCTCCCGGTATCGCGGCGCGGGCGGCCGACAGCGGCGGCTAGGGCCTGTCCGGCGGATCTTGCCAGGCGCGCGACGCCGGGCATCCCGCCTGGACGCACGCCCGAATCGCCCAAGTACGTCCAGTACGAG
>NZ_JBHZCY010000012.1:0-125515 GCF_042786665.1 Kitasatospora sp. NPDC059146
GGCCCTAGGCCCTGTCCGGCCGATCCCGCCGGGCGCGCCCCAAGGAGAACCCGACGTCCCAGGAGAACCGACGATGACCCTCACCCAGGACCCGTGGGAGCCGCTGCGGACCAGCGCCCTGCTCGGCACCGACCGGCGGCCGCTGCCGCCCACCGCGCTGCCGCTCGCCGAGGCCGTGGACCCGTCCGATCCGGCCACCGCCCTGCTGGAGCTGGCCGCGCTGGCCACCGTCCGCCGCCGGGCCGGCGCCCTGCCGGTACCGGCCGCCGGGCCGCCCGGGCCGCCCGCCCCCGAGGACCCCCGCCCCGAACTGCCCGAGGCCGCCGCCCGCCGGCTGGCCGTCCTGCTCGGCGGGCGCACCGGCGGCACCGGCGGCGCCACCCTGGCCAACCTCGCCGAGCTGCTGCCGCAGTGGCTCGCCGCCGCCCGGGCCGCGGGCCTGCGGCCGCCCGCCGCGCTGATCCCCGGACTGCTCGACGCCGCCCGGGCCCGCAGCGAACTGCGCTCCGACGCCGTCGCGCTGGCCGGCCCGCCGGGCCGCTGGCTGGCCGCGCAGAACCCCGACTGGCGGTTCGTGCTGCGCACCACCGCCGCCGGGCCGGCCCGGCGACCGGCGGACCCGGGCACCCCGGCCGACCCGGCGGACCCGGCCGACCACCGGCTGTGGCACGAGGGCCTGTTCGCCGAGCGGGTCACCCACCTGACCCTGCTGCGCCGCCACGACCCGGCCGCCGGACTGGAGCTGCTGCGCAGCACCTGGCCCACCGAGCGCGCCGAGGACCGGCTGCTCTTCCTGGACGCCCTCCAGGACGGCCTCTCCCCCGCCGACGAGCCCTTCCTGGAGGCCGCCCTGGGCGACCGCAGCAAGAACGTCCGCGCCACCGCCGCCGAACTGCTCTCCACCCTGCCCGACTCGGCGCTCGCCCGGCGGATGGCCGAGCGGGCCCGGGCCGCCGTCCGGCTCGCCGACAGCGGCACCCACCTGCTGGTCACCCCGCCCACCGAGTGCGACGAGCGGATGCAGCGCGACGGCATCGCCCCCAAGTCCCCCACCGGGCGCGGCGAACGTGCCTGGTGGTTCGGCGAGTTGGTGGCCGCCGCGCCGCTGTCGGTCTGGCCGGCCGACACCGGTCTGACGCCCGGGCAGCTGCTCGCGCTGCGGGTCGGCGACAGCCTGGACGAGACCAGCAGCAGCTGGGCCGACGACCTGCGGGAGGCCTGGGCGCGCGCCGCCGTACGCCAGCACGACGCCGACTGGGCCCGCGCCCTGCTCGGCCCGGCCCCCGCCCCGCCGACCCGGGGCGCCGGGCGGGCCCGGGGCGCGCGGGTGACCGGCGCCCCGGCGAAGCTGCTGGCCGTGCTCCCGCCCGAGGAGCGGGCCGCCTGGACGGCCGCCTTCGTCGAGGTGCACGGCCTGGCCGAGGCCTTCCAACTGCTCGGGGCCTGCGCCACCCCGTGGACGCCGCCGCTGTCCACCGCCGTGGTGACGGCGCTGGCCCGGGCCGCCGCCTCCGGCGCGTACCCGTGGAGCCACAGCGGGGTGCTCGGGATGACGGAGCGCGCGCTCGCCCCCGGGACGGCCGCCGCGGTGGAGGAGCTGGCCGCCGGGGCCCCGCCCGACTCCGCCTGGTCGGAGACCTTCGCCCGGCTGGCCGGGACCCTGCGCTTCCGGGCGGCGATGCTCGACGAACTGACGGTCACGCCGGGTTGACGCACCGGCGGGCCGGGCAGCCGGTACGGCCGGGCGGGCAGCACGGCCGTACCGGAGCGCGCCCCGGGAACGCCCGAGCGGGCCGGTCCAGGACGGACCGGCCCGCTCGGCGCGCGGCGGAGCTCAGCCGGCGGTCCGCAGGTTGGCCTCGACCCAGGCGACCACGTCCCGGGTGGTGGTGCCCGGGGTGAAGATGTCGGCGATGCCCATCGCCTTGAGCTCGGCGATGTCCTCGTCCGGGATGATCCCGCCGCAGAAGACCTTGATGTCCTCGGCGTCCCGCTCCTTCAACAGCTCCAGCACCCGGGCGCACAGGGTCATGTGGGCGCCGGAGAGGATCGACAGCCCGATGCCGTCCGCGTCCTCCTGGATCGCGGTGTCGACCACCTGCTCGGGGGTCTGGTGCAGCCCGGTGTAGATGACCTCCATACCGGCGTCGCGCAGGGCGCGCGCGATGACCTTGGCGCCACGGTCGTGACCGTCGAGCCCCGGCTTGGCGACCACCACACGGATCGGCCCCGACACACTCATCACTGCCTCCTGGACCTCGTCGTCCATCATCCGACCGGGCTTCGTGGGCCCACGGTGCGGTTGACGCGGTTAACGCTCGATAACCAACCAACCTGAGGGGAGATTAGCGCCACCCGCCCCGGTTGGCCGAGCCACCTCCCAAGAGGAGGGCAAAGTCACAGCGCCGGGCCTTGCTACCAGCGGGTACTCCCGTCGACGGGCCCCCGGACACCGCGCGGACCCCCGTGCGCCCCCTTGACAACCGGCGGTTTTTCCGGGGTGTCGGCCGTGGGGCTACAGTCACGCCTGTTTACCTCGCCCGACGACGTGACCGAGGCCCACCGAGGAGGCAGCCCCCGATGGCTCCCGAAGCAGCCGCCCGCCCCACCCGTGCGGAGCTGCGCCTCGCCGCCCGCGAGCAGTCCCGCGCCCAGCGCCGCGGCGCCGCCAAGGCGGCCACCCGGGCCGCCCTGTTCCGGGTCGCGGTGCCCTCGGTGGCCGCGCTCGGGGTCGCCGGGGCGGCGGGCGCGGCGGTGGTCCAGGAACAGGCCGACCGGGCGCCGGCCCAGGCCTCGGCGCCCGACGCCCCCACCGGACCGGCCGCAGCGCAGAGCGCCCGGCAGGCGCTCGCCCACACCGACCAGGACCAGGCCTCGCGCGGCGACGCCCGCGGGCCGCTGACCGGCACCCAGCCCGGCGACGGCACGCCCACCGCCACCCCGACCGCCCAGCCGACCCCCGAGCCGGTCAAGCCCAAGGTGGTCATGCCGGTCGCCCGGCACGGCCTGGGCGAGCTGTTCGGCGCCTCCGGCGAGCACTGGGCCCGGCGGCACACCGGCATCGACTTCCCGGTGGACGGCGGCTCCGAGGTGTACGCCGTCACCGACGGCACGCTCCGGACACAGTGGAACCCGTTCTACGGCTACATGTCGATGCTGAAGATGCCGGACGGCACCGAGGCCTGGTACTGCCACCTGCGCAGCTACAAGGTCCGCAAGGGGCCGGTGAAGCAGGGCGACGTGATCGCCTTCGTCGGCAGCAGCGGCAACAGCACCGGACCGCACCTGCACTTCGAGATCAGGCCGAAGGACAGCGGGCCGATCGACCCGCTGCCCTGGTTCCTCGCGAACGGGCTGGACCCGAGGTAGCCCCCGGGGCCCGCCGCGGACGCCCTACAGCTTCTCGACCGGCGCGTAGCGCAGCACCAGCCGCTTGCGCCCGCCCGAGCCGAAGTCCACCTCGGCCTGCGCGTTGTCGCCGGCGCCCGTCACGCCCACCACGGTGCCCAGCCCGAAGGTGTCGTGGGTGACCCGGTCGCCGACGGCGAGCGAGGCGACCTCGCGCTCCACGACCTTGCCGCCGCGCCGCACCGACTGCCCCCAGCCCGCCTTCGGCGCCGCCGAAGCGGACGACGAGGACCGCGAACTCCCGCCCCCGGACGAGGACTTGCCCCAGGAGGAGCCCGAGGAGAAGCCGCGCTGGACCGGCGCCTGGGCCGCCCCCGTCCGCTTCCACTCGACCAGCGCCCCCGGGATCTCCTCCAGGAACCGCGAGGCCGGGTTGTAGGCCGGCTGCCCCCAGGCGCTGCGCAGCACCGAGCGGGTCAGGTAGAGCCGCTCGCGGGCCCGGGTGAGGCCGACGTACGCGAGCCGGCGCTCCTCCTCCAGCTCCTTGACCTGGTTGAGCGCCCGCATGTGCGGGAAGATCCCGTCCTCCATGCCGGTCAGGAAGACGACCGGGAACTCCAGGCCCTTGGCGGTGTGCAGGGTCATCATCGTGATGACGCCCTGGCCCTCCTCGTCGTCGTCCGGGATCTGGTCGGAGTCGGCGACCAGCGCGACCCGCTCCAGGAAGTCGGCCAGCGAGCCGACCGGCGGCGCGCCGTCCTCCCCGGCGTCCGGCCGCTCGCCCGGGTCCTGCTCGTACTCCAGCGCCACCGACGCGAGTTCCTGGAGGTTCTCCACCCGGGTCTCGTCCTGCGGGTCGGTGGAGGCCTGGAGCTCGGCCAGGTAGCCGGTCTCCTCCAGGACGGCCTCCAGCACCGCCGCCGGGCCCGCGCCCGACTCGACGACCTGGCGCAGCCCGGCCATCAGGACGTTGAACTTCTTGACGGCGTTGGCCGAGCGCGCGGCCATCCCGTACGCCTCGTCGACCCGCACCAGCGCCTGGGCGAAGGAGATCCGCTCCCGGGCGGCCAGCGCGTCGACCATCGCCTCGGCCCGCTCGCCGATGCCGCGCTTGGGCACGTTGAGGATCCGGCGCAGCGGCACGGTGTCCTCCGGGTTGGAGAGCACCCGCAGGTAGGCCAGGACGTCCCGGACCTCCTTGCGCTCGTAGAAGCGCACCCCGCCGACCACCTTGTACGGCAGGCCGACCCGGATGAACACCTCCTCGAACACCCGGGACTGGGCGTTGGTGCGGTAGAAGATCGCGACGTCGCCGGGCTTGGCCTCGCCCTTGTCGGTGAGCCGGTCGATCTCGTCGGCGATGAACTGGGCCTCGCCGTGCTCGTCGTCCGCGACGTAGCCGACCACCTTCTCGCCGTGGTCCCCGGCCGTCCAGAGCTTCTTCTCGCGCCGGTTGGCGTTGCGCTCGATGACGGCGTTGGCGGCGCTCAGGATGGTCTGGGTGGAGCGGTAGTTCTGCTCCAGCAGGATCGTGGTCGCGTTCGGGTAGTCCTCCTCGAACTGGAGGATGTTGCGGATGGTCGCGCCGCGGAAGGCGTAGATCGACTGGTCCGCGTCACCGACCACGCACAGCTCGGCGGGCGGCACCTCGGCGAGGTGCGCGGCGGCCGGGTTCACGAACTCGCCGTCCACGGTGCGCCTGGGGGCGGCGGCGACCGAGCCCCCGCTCAGCTCGCGGACCAGCATGTACTGGGCGTGGTTGGTGTCCTGGTACTCGTCGACCAGGATGTGCCGGAACCGGCGGCGGTAGTGCTCGGCGACGTCCGGGAAGGCCTGCAGCAGGTTCACCGTCGTCATGATGATGTCGTCGAAGTCGAGCGCGTTGGCCTCGCGCAGCCGCCGCTGGTAGAGCGCGTACGCCTCGGCGAGCTTCTTCTCCATCGGGTTGGCGGCCTGGTCGGCGAAGGTCTCCTCGTCGATCAGCTCGTTCTTGAGGTTGCTGACCTTCGCCGTGAAGGACTTCGGCGGGAACTGCTTGGGGTCCAGGTCGAGGTCGCGGCAGACCAGCGACATCAGCCGCTGGGAGTCGGCCGAGTCGTAGATCGAGAAGCTGGAGGTGAAGCCCAGCAGCTTGGACTCGCGGCGCAGGATCCGCACGCAGGCGCTGTGGAAGGTGGACACCCACATCGCCCGGGCGCGCGGGCCGACCAGCGCCTCGACGCGCTCGCGCATCTCGCCCGCGGCCTTGTTGGTGAAGGTGATCGCCAGGATCTCGCCCGGCTGCACCCCGCGGGCGCCCAGCAGGTGGGCGATCCGGTGGGTCAGCACCCGGGTCTTGCCGGAGCCGGCGCCGGCCACGATCAGCAGCGGCGAGCCGGCGTGCAGCACGGCCTCGCGCTGGGGGTCGTTCATCCCCTCCAGCAGCTGCGCCGGGTCGACCACCGTCCGCGCGGCGCCGTTGCGGTACCAGGCGTCCCGCTCGGCCTCGGCGGCGCCACCCGGCTGATTGAAAGCAGTCGTGTGGAACAGCCCGTCCGGGATCGCCTCCTCGTACGCGTCGTACGGGACTTCGTCCTCGTACGGCGGGGGCTCCTCGTCGGCGGCGTCGACGGGCACGGCGGGCTGCTTCGACCCGGCGGCGGGTGCCTCGAAACCGGGGAGCGGGAGGTCGTCAAAGAGGCTACTCATGGCAATGACGAGTCTATGGCCACCCACCGACAAGCCCGCCCGCCCCGGGGGATCCGGGGCGGGCGGGCTCGGCCGGCAGGTCAGACCAGGCGGCGGGCGGTGGCCCAGCGGGTGAGCTCGTGGCGGTTGCTGAGCTGGAGCTTGCGCAGGACGGCGGAGACGTGGCTCTCGACGGTCTTCACCGAGATGAAGAGCTGCTTGGCGATCTCCTTGTAGGCGTAGCCGCGGGCGATCAGCCGCAGCACCTCGCGCTCGCGCTGGGTGAGCCGGTCCAGGTCCTCGTCCACCGGCGGGGTGTCGGTGGCGGCGAAGGCGTCCAGGACGAAGCCGGCCAGCCGGGGCGAGAAGACCGCGTCGCCGTCGCCGATCCGGAAGATCGCGTCGACCAGGTCGGTGCCGGTGATGGTCTTGGTGACGTAGCCGCGGGCTCCGCCGCGGATCACGCCGATGACGTCCTCGGCGGCGTCCGAGACGGAGAGCGCCAGGAACTTCACTCCCCCCTGCTCCCCCATCACGCCGGCCGAGCGGCGCAGCACCTCGACGCCGCCGCCGCCGGGCAGGTGGACGTCGAGCAGGACGACGTCCGGCCTGGTCTCGGCGACCACCCGGACCGCCGAGTCCACGTCGTCGGCCTCGCCCACCACGTCGATCCCGGTCACGTCGGTGCGGCCGATCTCGGCCCGGACCCCCGTCCGGAACATCCGGTGGTCGTCCACCAGCACGACCCTGGCCGTGCGCCCCGGCTCTGCCTCAGTCATTCGTTCTCTCCATCTCCAGCTCGACCTCGGTGCCGCCGCCCGCCGCCGGCCGCACCCGCGCGGTGCCGCCGTGCCGCTTCATCCGGCCGATGATCGACTCCCGTACGCCCATCCGGTCCTCGGGCACCGTGTCGGGGTCGAAGCCGGGTCCGTGGTCGCGGATGAACACCGACACCGTCCTCCCCTCCACCTCGGCGTAGACCTGGACCGGTCCCCCGCCACCGTACTTGGCCGCGTTGACGGTCGCTTCCCTCGCGGCCTGCATCTGTGCCGCGACTTTCTCGTCCATCGGGCAGTCGCCGACGATGACCAGCTCGACCGGGACGCCGTGCCGGTCCTCGACCTCGGCGACGGCGGCGCGCAGGGTCTCCGCCATGGTGTCCGGCGCGGCCTCGGCGGCGGCCTCCGGGCGGTACAGCCACAGCCGCAGCTCGCGCTCCTGGGAGCGGGCTAGCCGGAGCACCTCCTTGGGGTCCTCGGCCCGGCGCTGGATCAGGGTGAGGGTGTGCAGCACCGAGTCGTGGATGTGCGCGGCGATCTCGGCGCGCTCCTGGGCCCGGATGCGGGCGGTGCGCTCGGCGCCGAGGTCCTGCCAGAGCCGCAGGCCGTACGGGCCGAGCAGCACCAGCACGCCGGCCAGCACGGCGAGCGAGGCCTCGATCACCGAGCCGAGGGTGGAGCCGCTGCCCTGCATGGCGAGCAGCGCGATGGTGCCGACCACCGCGAGCAGCACGCCCGCGCCGACCCGGGTGTAGGCGCTGCGGCGCTTCTCGCCCTCCTCGATGCCGAACCAGCGCTGCCAGCGCGAGTCGTCGGCCTGCCGCCAGACCAGCGCGACGCCGACGCCGATCGCCAGCAGCGGCCAGGTGTACGGCTTGGCGGTCTGCCAGCCGAGCACGTTCAGCAGCGCGATCAGGCCGATCACGACCATGACCAGGGCGGCGAGCTGGCCGATGCCGCCCTGCCCGGTCCGGCCGCCGGGCCGGGTGCCGGCCTCGCCCTCGCCCTCCGCGGCGGTGGCGGTGGCGGCCGCGACCGGCTCGCCCTGGAGCGCGTGCTGGAGCAGTTCGCGCAGCCGGCCGACCCAACCGCCGCCGCCCGACTTGGTCACCGGGGTGCCCGGCCGCAGCCAGGGCGAGGTCGGGACGTAGACGCCGTTGACGTTCACCCAGTGGGTGCCGCCGCGCTGCGAGGGCTCGCCGATGCCGATCGGCACCACGAACCAGAACGCCGCGTACAGCAGCGCCCCGATCCCCTGCGCGAAGAACAGCAGCACGAAGGCCAGCCGGACCCAGCGGACGGGCAGCCCGAGGTGCACCGCCAGGCCGTGCGCGACGCCGCCCAGCATCCGCCCCTGCGGGCTGCGGTAGAGCCGGCGGTAGGGCGGCCGACCGTCGGCGGGCGCGTTCGGGTCGGCGCCGGCCGGCGCCGCGGCGTCGGGGGCGAGGGGGCGGGGATCGGTACCGGGTGCTGCCACGTCACCGATGGTTCCACGCGGGCGCCTCCGGGCGCATCAGGGTGGCGCCCCCCAGTCCTCTCAGGGAGAAGTCAGGGTAGGGACAGGGCCCTACCCGGTTGGGCCCGCCCGCCCGCTGCCGGAAGGATGGTGCCCATGACCGAGGACCACATCCAGGAGGCCGGGCCCACCGCCCCGCCGGAACCGGAGCGCCCGCCGCTCACCAGGACCGAGCACCACCGCGTGGTGGCCGGCGTCTGCGGCGGCCTCGGACGGCACCTGGACATCGACCCGGTGGTGTTCCGGGTGGTCACCGTGGTGCTCTGCCTCTCCGGCGGCCTCGGACTCTTCCTGTACGGCCTGGCCTGGCTGATCGTCCCGACCGAGGCCGGCGAGGGCAAGGGCCGCGGCGGGCGCACCGAGCTCCAGCGGGTGCTGACCGGCCGGGTCGACGGCCAGTCGATCGGCGCGGTCCTGCTGACCGTGATCGGCACCGGGGTGTTCTTCTCCTCGATGGGCGACGGCGACCAGCTGTTCCCGCTGCTGCTGCTCGGCGGCCTGGTCTTCCTGGCGGTGCGCTACGACCCGGAGCGCCGCCGCGGCGGTTTCCGGGGCCGCGGCCGCCGCCGCGGCGGCCCGTACGACCGCCACTTCCCCGACGCCGAGGGCCAGGGCTGGCCGTCGGACGAGGCCCGGGCCCGGCACGCCGCCGCGCAGGCCGCCGGGACCGTCCCCGCCGACTCCCCCGCCCCCGGCCCGAGCGGCTACCTGTGGGACCCCCGCCACCCCGAGCGCAACCCGTACGGCGCCACCGACCAGGGCGGCACCCCGCCGCCCGGTGCGGGCCCCAAGGTGCCGCCGCCGGGCGGCCCGGCCCAGGCCTGGTGGCAGCGGGCCGACCTCCCGGCCGGCGACCCGCTGCGCAAGGAGCGTCCGGAGCGGCGCGAGCCGGCCGTCGTCCGGCACCCCAAGGAGCGCTCGCCGCTCGGCTTCTTCGGCTTCCTGCTGGCGATCGGCGCCGCCACCGCGGTCTGGTCCGCCTCGGTCGGCCACACCGACGTCACCAGGCTGAGCACCGTGGTGCTGGCCACCGGGCTGCTGGTGATCGGCCTGACCCTGCTGCTGGCCGCGAAGTTCGGCAAGGCCCGCAAGCTCGCGGTGCTGGGCCTGCTGACCACGCTGGCGCTGGCCTTCGCCGGCCACTCGCCGCACACCGTGCAGGACGCCGTCGGCGACCGCACCTGGACGGTCGCCGCGGCCACGGACCTCAAGGACCGCTACAACCTCGGCGCCGGCAACATCCGGCTGGACCTCTCCCGGCTGGACCCGGCCGGCGGCACCGTCGCCACCAAGGTCGACCTCGGGGCCGGCGAACTGGTGGTCACCGTGCCGGCCGACGTCACGGTGGACCTGGTCGCCCGGGTCGGCCTGGGCAACGTGACCGTCCCCGGCGGCCAGGGCGGCGGCACCGGACGGCACGTCTACCAGCTCGGCCCGGTGGACGGCCGCCAGTCCAAGGGCACCATCGATCTCCAACTCGGCATCGGCATCGGCGACATCAAGGTGGTCCAGCAGTGAGGAAGCACCGGCTCGACCTGTTCTCGCTGATCGCGGGCGGGCTGTTCACCGTGATCGCCGTGCTCTACCTGGCGGCGGCGCTCAACGACCGGTCGGTGAACGGACGCGTCGTCGTCCCGGTCACCTTCATCGTGCTCGGCGTCGGCGGCCTGGCCGGCGCGGTCGCCGCGGTGGCCCGGCGGGGCCGGCCGGACCGCGACGAGTAGGGCGTGCCGTGCGGCTCAGCTCTGCTGCGGGCCCAGGGTCAGCTTGTCGCCGTTCCGGCTGACGGCGTAGCGGGGCAGCGGTTTGACCGCCGGGCCGTTGACCACGGCGCCGGTCGCGGCGTCGAAGCGGGAGCCGTGGCAGGGGCAGTACAGCTGGCCGTTCTTCGGGGCGTCCACCGCGCAGCCGGAGTGGGTGCAGACGGCGGAGAAGGCGCAGTACTGGCCGGCCTTGGGCTGCACGATGTAGACGCCGTCCCCGGTGGCCGGGTCCTTGACCTGGGCCGAGCCGCCGACCGGCACGCTCGCCGCGGCGACGCTGGGGGCGGGCGCGGCGGGCGCCGTCGCGGTGCCGCCGGTGGCCGGGGCCGCGGACTGCTTGGGCGCGGCCTTGCCGCCGCGGCCGAAGGTGCGGGTGAGCGAGCCGGTCAGCAGCCCGGCGCCGCCGATCGCGACCGCCGCGATGCCGCCGTCCACCAGCGCCCGGCGCTTGACGTGCTCCTCGGTCAGCCCGCGCTCGCGGTCCCGGCCGGCCCGGCGGGCGAGGTAGCCGTCCACCGACAGGTACGGCGTGCCGGCCAGCAGCAGCGGGGTCCAGGCCATCAGGTAGCCGAGGTCGTTGCCGAGGTAGTACGGCGAGACGTTCCAGCTGACGGTCAGCCACAGGCTGAGGTTGATCAGCGCGCCGCCGAGCGCCGCGATCCGGCCCCAGAGGCCGAGCAGGGTGCCGAGGCCGACCGCCAGTTCACCGAAGGCGATGGCCAGCGCGGACAGCGTCGGCGAGTCCAGCGCGGGGCCGAGCAGGAAGCCGATCGGGCTGCCGCCCGCCTTGGCGGCCTGCGTCTGCGAGACGAAGGAGGCCGGGTCGCCGGCGCCGGCCAGGAAGTGCGCGTCGGAGAGCTTGTCCAGGGCGGCGTAGACGAAGGTGACGCCGAGGAACAGCCGCAGCGGCAGCAGCGCGTACCTGGACGCGAACGCCCGCCGCTGGGCCGCCCGGTCGGCCCGGCCGGCCGGCCCTCCGTCGATCGCCTCGGAGTCGCTGACCTCCGACATCCCGCACACCTTCCCTCGCGGCCTGCCACTCCCTGACAGGTCCGGTCCGCATTCTGCCCGCTCCTGCACGCTTTCGGTGGGACGTACCGGGGCCGGGGCCGAGAACGGCCGCGCCGCCGTTCCCTTCACTACGGGAACGACGGCGCGGCTGTTCAGGCTTCGCGGGGAGTGCTCACTCCCACTCGATGGTGCCCGGCGGCTTGCTGGTGACGTCGACGACGACGCGGTTGACGTCGCGGACCTCGTTGGTGATCCGGGTGGAGATCTTCGCCAGCACGTCGTACGGCAGGCGCGACCAGTCGGCGGTCATGGCGTCCTCGGAGGAGACCGGACGCAGCACGATCGGGTGACCGTAGGTGCGGCCGTCGCCCTGCACGCCCACGCTGCGCACGTCGGCGAGCAGCACGACCGGGCACTGCCAGATCTCGCGGTCCAGGCCGGCCGCGGTCAGCTCCTCGCGGGCGATCGCGTCGGCGTCGCGGAGCAGGTCCAGGCGCTCCTGGGTGACCTCGCCGACGATCCGGATGCCCAGGCCCGGGCCCGGGAACGGCTGGCGCTGGACGATCTCCTCCGGCAGGCCCAGCTCCTGGCCGACCATCCGGACCTCGTCCTTGAACAGCTTGCGCAGCGGCTCGACCAGCTGGAACTGGAGGTCCTCGGGCAGGCCGCCGACGTTGTGGTGGGACTTGATGTTGGCGGTGCCGGTGCCGCCGCCGGACTCCACCACGTCCGGGTACAGGGTGCCCTGGACCAGGAAGTCGACCGACTCGCCGTTGGCGCCGGCCTCGGCCACGATCTCGGCCTGGGCCTGCTCGAAGACCCGGATGAACTCGCGGCCGATGATCTTGCGCTTCTCCTCGGGGTCGGTGACCCCCTTGAGCGCGCCCAGGAAGCGCTCCGAGGCGTCGACGACCTTGAGCTGGACGCCGGTGGCGGCCACGAAGTCCTTCTCGACCTGCTCGGTCTCGCCCTTGCGCATCAGGCCGTGGTCGACGTAGACGCAGGTCAGCCGGTCGCCGATGGCCTTGTTGACCAGGGCCGCGGCGACCGCGGAGTCCACGCCGCCGGACAGGCCGCAGATCGCGCGCTTGTTGCCGACCTGCGCGCGGATCAGGGCGATCTGCTCCTCGACCACGCTGCCGGTGGTCCAGGTCGGGGCGATGCCGGCGCCGCGGTAGAGGAAGTGCTCCAGGATCTGCTGGCCGTGGTCGGAGTGCAGCACCTCGGGGTGGTACTGGACGCCGTACAGCCGGGCCTCGTCGTTCTCGAAGGCCGCGACCGGGACCACCTCGGTGGACGCGGTGACGGTGAAGCCCTCGGGGGCGGCGGAGCAGGCGTCGCCGTGCGACATCCACACCGAGTGCTCCGCCGGGACGCCCTCGAACAGGGTGGAGCCGGTGCGGGAGACCTTCAGCGGGGTGCGGCCGTACTCGCGGGCGCCGCTGTTGTCGACGGTGCCGCCCAGGGTCTTGGCCATCAGCTGGAAGCCGTAGCACATGCCGAAGACCGGGACACCGGCCTCGAAGATCGCACGGTCGAGCTGCGGCGCGCCCTCTTCGTAGACCGACGACGGACCGCCGGAGAGGATAATCGCCTTGGGGTTCTTGGCGAGCATCTCGGCGACCGGCATGCTGCTCGGCACGATCTCGCTGTAGACCCGCGCCTCACGCACCCGACGGGCGATGAGCTGGGCGTACTGGGCACCGAAGTCGACCACCAGGACGGTGTCGTTGTCCGGCACGGACTGGACGGGAATTGCAGAGGACACAGACGGCCTTCCGGCAGCGGTATCAGCGGTATCGAGGTGTCGCGCGCAGCCGCCTCCCCGACGGAGGGCAGCGGCGGCGGACGGGTGTGGGTGTCTGGACACCGATTCTACCGGGCTGTCCGGTTTCACTCGTCTGCACGTCCAAAGGACCGTGACCGGGCGGGGCCGCCCTTCGTTGCTTCTGACGACCGCACGAGTGCGTCGCGTCCGCCAGACGCGCCGCCACCGCCCCGACCGGGGCACCGCCGTGCGGGTGCAGGACCACGCGTGGAGCTTCACCCCAGTCCACCGGCGCATGTGGCGCCGCCGCCCCGGCCCGCCGGGGAGCGGCTCCGTGGGACCGTGCGCGGGTGCCGCGGCCGGCCAGCAGGGGACAGCGACCCCGGCCGCGACTGGGCCGAGAGGTGGGACGGCCGGCTCCCCGGGGACGCCCGGGACCGGCCGTCGCACCGCCCTTCGATCCGCCCTTCGATCCGGGCCGCGCCCCGGGCGCACCACCCCCGCCGTCCCGCGCTGCTACGCGCGTCCCCGTGCGCCGCAACCCCCCAGATCACTACTCACCGTGATCATTCGACGCGGTGCCGCCGGTAAATGGACTGTGCCGAACTGTGCCGAATCGGTTGCAGAACGGCCCCTCCGTCCACCACGATGCTCGGTGTGACCGGTTCTCCCGGCGGCCGGCAGGCCTCCCGTGGGGCCCCGGACCATGGCCTCCGCAGTCGCCGTCCGGAACGACGACAGCGGTCGTCACCTCACGCTCCGTGAGCAAGGGACCGGCGCAGACCTGCCCGCCGACCACGCCGCACGGAGCCGCGCGTCCCGCGCCACCGGCCACCCACGCCGGCGCCGCACGGGCGCACCACGAGCCGACCGACCCGACGGCGCTCCTCCCCCGGCGCCGTCACCCCCCAGCACCGGCGCAGCCCTGACGCCGCGTGCTGAGCGACAAAGGGCCCCGTTCCCCCGCGGGGCCCTTTGCCCTTTCCGCGGCACGCTTCTCCGCCGGGCGCTTCCCCGCCGCGCGCCGGCCCTAAGGGTGGTCGCGCCAGACCGTCGGGTCCACCGGCTCCTCGCCCGGCCGCGCCTCGGCGGGGGCCGGGGCCGGCGGCACCTCGTGCGAGCCGATCACCTCGCTGACCCCGGCCACCACCGACGCCTCCGCCACCGGCGCGTCCGCCACCGGCCCGGGCGGCGGCGCCTGGGCCGGCACCGCTCCGTAGGGCGGCCCCGCCGGGTACGGCGCCTCCGGCGGCACCGTCCCGTGCGTCCCGTGCGTCCCGTACGCCGCCGAGCCGTACGGCGCCGCGCCGTACAGCGCCGCGTCGCGACCGCCGAGCGCCGCCAGCAGCGCGGGCACCAGCAGCGCACCCACCGCCGCCCAGACCGCGCTGGCCACCAGCACGCCGAGGAACACCAGGCCGACCGAGGTGTCCTGGGTGGTGACCGAGCGGTTCGAGCCGCCCCAGCCGCTGGAGTCCGGCGCCAGGAAGGACATCGCCGAGCTGGTCAGCCCGCCGGACGCCGCCGTCAGCCCGGTCAGCAGCACGGCGTACACCACCGCCAGCCGGACCCGGTCGGCCGCGTCCAGCCGCCGCCGGTGGGCCGTCCAGCCGAGCAGCACCGCCCCGGCGAGCGCCAGCAGGGCGGCCCAGCGCCAGTCGGCGCTCTGGTCGTGCAGGTCGAAGAAGGAGAACTCCGTCCAGCGGCCGCCGGGATCGCCCCAGCCCGGGGCGTCCCCGCCCAGGCTGGTGCCCGCCCGGAGGGTCGCGCCCGAGCCCAGGCCGAGCAGCCCCAGGCCGAGGTTGGGCAGGAAGGCCAGCGAGACCGCCGTCTGCCAGCCCCGGTCGCTGTTGGCCGCGACCAGCACGAAGGCCGTCACCGAGGCCAGGCCCAGGGTCAGCGCCAGCGCCTGGCCGGCCGTCAGCGCCGCGACCGCCCAGCCGCGCACCGAGCGGTTGCGCCAGGCGGCCCAGCGCAGCGCGTCGGTGCCGTAGACGGCGAAGGCCAGCAGCCCGCCGAGCAGGACGGTCCAGCCGACCGCCCAGAGCCAGCCGGAGCCGGTGCTGTACGTCGGCTTCCCCAGGCTCAGCGCGGTGCCGTAGTAGTCCGGGTTCCGTGCGGCCGTCGCGGGCTGCCAGCTGGTGCTGCCGACCAGGCCGAGCACCGCGGTCACCAGGCCGAGCACCACCGCCGTGCGCAGCGCCTCGCCGCCGGCCTGGCCGCGGGTCAGCTGGGTGCCGTCCGCCTTGCGCCGGCGCCGCCCGGCCCGCAGGCCGAGCCAGAGGGCCAGGCCCCACAGGACGGTGACGGTCATCGGCACCACCCAGAAGGTGACGTCCAGGCCCTCCGAGCGGCCCCGGCCGACCGGGCTCCGGAGGCCGAGCCGGAACGGCGCCCCGAGCGCGTTCAGCGCCATCGCCAGGGTGGCGAGGAGGCGGTCGCCGAAGTCGGGCGTCGGGAAGGTCCGGTCGTAGGTGTAGTCGCTCGGGATCGCCGCGACCAGCGCGGCCAGCAGCAGCACCAGGGTCGGGGCGACGGCGGCCCGCAGGGCGGGGCGCCAGTCCGGGCCGGCCAGCAGCCGCCGGCCGGGCGAGGACGGCTGGTACGGCCGGCCGGCGCCCCAGCTGCCCAGCGCGGGCGGGCCGCCGACCGGCGGGTACCCGGCGCCCGGCGGGTACCCGGCGCCCGGCGGCGGGGGGTACCCGGCCGGCGGCACCGGCGGCGCGGCAGGCGGTACCGGCGGTCCGAGCGGCACCGGCGGCGCGGCAGACGGTACCGGCGGTCCGAGCGGCACCAGCGGCGCGGCAGACGGCGGGGGCGGCGGCGCCCACGGCCGACCGCAGGAGCCGCAGGCAGGCGCCCCCGCCACCCGAGTCGCGCCGCACGATGCGCAGTTGGCCATGGCCGCAGTCCCCCCGCTCGACGAGTTCCTGGTCCCCCAGGGAGCCCGTTTATCCCATCGGACCCGAACGACTGTCAACCGGGAAGCGGCACAGGTGGGTTGGCCCTCCCGGGCGGGTTCAGCCCTGCTTCTTCGGGACCTCCGGGACGGGCAGCAGCGGCAGTCGCAGCGCGCCGAACGCGCCCTCCGGCACGGCCGGTCGCACCGGTGCGACCGGCGCGACCCGGTGGTAGGACCCGCCCTGCTCCGGGCGCCGGTCGGCCTCGCCCTTGTTGGGCCACATCGACATCGCGCGCTCGGCCTGCGCGGTGATGGTGAGCGAGGGGTTGACGCCGAGGTTGGCGGAGACCGCCGAGCCGTCCACCACGCTGATCCCCGGGTACCCGTACAGCCGGTGGTACGGGTCGACCACGCCGGTCTCGGGGGCGTCGCCGATCGGGCAGCCGCCGAGGAAGTGGGCGGTCATCGGGATGTCGAAGATCTCGCCGACGGTGCTGCCCGCGAAGCCGTTGATCTCGTCGGCCAGCGCCTGGGCGCCCTTCTCGGCGGCCGGGATCCAGGTCGGGTTGGGGGTGCCGTGGCCCTGGCTGGAGGTGAGCCGGGGCTTGCCGAGCGGGCCCTTCTTGAGCGAGACGGTGATCGAGTTGTCGAGCGACTGCATCACCAGGCCGATGATCGTCTTCTCGGACCAGCCGCGCTGGTTCATCGACCGGGCGAAGGTCACCGGGTGGAGCGCCGAGTTGCCCAGGTAGCGCAGCCAGCGCGGGCCCTTCCCACCGCCCTTGACCTGGGCGATCGACAGCGCGCCCATCGCGTTGGAGCCCTTGCCGTAGCGGACCGGCTCGATGTGGGTGTTGGCGTCCGGGTGGATCGAGGAGGTGATCGCCACCCCCTTGGTGAAGTCCGCCTTGGCGCCGTAGCGCCGGTCGGTGGTCTGCGCGCCCACCAGCGCCTCGGAGTTGGTGCGGGTCAGCTCGCCGAGCCGGGCGGAGATCCGGGGCAGGTGGCCGGCGTCGCGCATCCGGTGCAGCAGCGACTGGGTGCCGTAGGTACCGGCCGCGACCACCACCCGGGCCGCGGTGAGGGTCCGCGCGCCCGCCTTGACCCGGTCGGTCCTCGACCGGGAGTCGGTGCGCCGCACGTCCACCGCGAAGCCGCCCCCGGACTCCCGGATCCGGGCCACGGTGGTGAGCGGGTGGATCTCCGCGCCACCCTGCTCGGCCAGGTACAGGTAGTTCTCGGTGAGCATGTTCTTGGCGCCGTGCCGGCAGCCGGTCATGCACTCGCCGCACTCCACGCAGGCCTTGCGGGCCGGGCCGGCCCCGCCGAAGTACGGGTCGGCGACCTCCTCGCCGGGCGCGCCCTTGGCGGTGCCGTCGGTGTCCTTGCCGTCCCCGAAGAAGACCCCGACCGGCGCCATGTGGAAGGTGTCCCCGACGCCCATCTGCTCGGCCGCCGCCTTGAGGTGGACGTCGGACGGCGTGACGGTCGGGTTCAGCCGGACCCCGAGCATCCGCTGCGCCTGGTCGTAGAACGGCGCCAACTCCTGCTGCCAGTCGGTGATGTGGCGCCACTGGCGGTCCTCGAAGAAGGCCTTCGGCGGCACGTACAGGGTGTTGGCGTAGTTCAGCGAACCGCCGCCGACCCCGGCGCCGGCCAGGATCAGCACGTTGGCCAGCAGGTGGATCCGCTGGATGCCGTACAGCCCGAGCTGCGGCGCCCACAGGTAGTTCGGCAGGTCCCAGGAGTTGCGGGGCAGTTCGTCCCGCTCGAAGCGCCGCCCGGCCTCCAGGACGGCGACCCGGTAGCCCTTCTCGGTCAGCCGCAGCGCCGCGACCGAACCGCCGAAGCCGGAGCCGACCACGACCACGTCGTAGTCGAACTCCGCCGCACCGCCGGACTCCACCATCTGCCTCTGCTCCTCGGGGTCGAAAAAGGGGGTCGGACCGGTCGGGGGAACCCCGGCCGGGGGCACCGCTACTTGAACCGCAGCGCCTTGAGCGCCCGCAGCCCGCCGGTCATCACGGCGGCGAACTGCTTGTCGTCCAGGCCGAACGAGGGCGCGATCGGCATCAGCCGCTGGGTCGAGACGGTCTGCGCCTCGGTGAACCGCAGGATGCCGTCGGCGCCGTGCCGCCGGCCCAGACCGGAGTCGCCCATGCCGCCCATCGGCGCGGCGACCGAGCCGTAGGCGGCCGCGTAGGCCTCGTTGACGTTGACCGTCCCGGTGCGCAGCCGGGCCGCGACCGCCCGGCCGCGCCGCAGGTCCCTGGTCCAGACGCTGGAGTTCAGGCCGTACGGCGTGGAGTTGGCGGCGGCCACCGCCTCCTCCTCGGTGTCGAAGCGGTAGACCGAGACGACCGGGCCGAAGGTCTCCTCGCCGCACACCGCCATCTCCGGGGTCACCCCGTCCAGGACGGTGGGTTCGTAGAAGTACGGGCCGAGGTCGGGCCGGGCCCGCCCGCCGGCGAGCACCACGGCACCGGCCTTGACCGCCTCGTCCACGTGCCGGGTGGTGGTGTCCAGCTGCCGGGCGGAGACCAGCGAGCCCATGTCGGCGCCGTACGCCAGACCACCGCCCAGCCGCAGCGCCTTGGTGCGGGCGACGAACAGCTCCAGGAAGCGGTCGGCCACCGAGCGGTGCACCAGCAGCCGCTCGATCGAGATGCACAGCTGCCCGGCCGAGGAGAAGCAGGCCCGGACGGCGCCCGCGGCGGCGGCCTCCAGGTCGGCGTCGGAGAGCACCAGCATGGCGTTCTTGCCGCCGAGTTCGAGCGAGGCGCCGACCAGCCGGGCGGCGGCGCGCTGGGCGACCTCGCGGCCGGTGCGGGTGGAGCCGGTGAAGGAGACGTAGTCGGCGTGCTCCACCACGGCGGGGCCGATCACCGGGCCGTCGCCGATCACCACCTGCCACAGGTCGGCCGGCAGCCCCGCCTCGATCAGCAGTTCGCGGGCCCACAGGCCGGTCAGCGCGGTCTGGGTGTCGGGCTTGTTGACGACGGCGTTGCCGGCCACGAAGGCGGGCAGCAGGTCGCCGACGCACAGCTCCAGCGGGTAGTTCCACGGCGAGATGTGGCCGATCACGCCCTTGGGGCGGCGGGCCTCCACGGTGTGGGTGAGCACCGGCAGCGCACCGCCGCGGCGCCGGTCCTTGAGGTAGCCCTGCGCGGCGCGCCCGTAGTGCCGGGCGGCCATGGCGACGGCCAGCACCTCCTCGAAGGCGTGCAGCCGGGCCTTGCCGGTCTCCGCCTGCACCAGGTCCAGCACCTCGTCCTGCCGCTTGAGCAGCAGGTCGTGGAAGCGCAGCAGGACGGCGGCGCGGCGGCGCACCGGCAGTGCGGCCCAGGCCGCCTGGGCGCGGCGGGCCAGCTGGAAGGCGACCTCGACGTCGGCCGGGGTGGACTGCGGCAGACCGGCCAGCCGCTCACCGGTCAGCGGGGCGACGGTCTCCACCAGACTGGGCTCGCCGGTCGCGGTGACCCCGCCGGCCAGCCGCTCGACCAGGGACCGGGGCACGGCCGTCGCGACGGTCCGGCCCCCGCCGGGGGCGGCCGGGTTGCCGTCCGCCGGGGCGGCGCCGGAGTGTTCGGTGGCCACTGCATCTGCTGTGAGGTCCGACATACGGCGCAGCCTAGGCCTTCGGGCCCCGGTGCGGTACCCGTCGGTAACAAGAATCTGCCGCAGTCGGGCGAAAGCGGGGCGCTCCGCCCGTACGGCCCGCTCCCCCCTCCCGGGCCCAGCGGGTCGGGCTCAGCGGATCGGGCTCAGCGGGTCGGGCTCAGCCGGTCGGGCTCAGCGGGTCGGCGTGAAGTGGTTGAGCACCGTGGTGAAGCGCTGCTCGGCCTGCTGCCACTCGCCGTCCTTGTCCGGGCTGGACGCGTAGACCGCGTAGGCGGTGCCGTCCTCGTCGATGAACTCGGTCTCGATCGCCCGCCGGCGCCCGCCCTCCTTGGCCGCGTAGCTGAACTCCCAGGTGGCCGCCTCGTGGCCGTTGACCACGGAGCTCGCCATCCGGAGCTGCTTGTAGTCCTTGAGCGACTTGGAGACGCTGCCCTCCATCTGCCGCATGTGGTCCAGCGGCTTGACGGACTGGCCGACGGTGACCGCGAACTGCAGGTAGTGCACCCGGTTGTCGGGGCTGTAGAAGATCTGGTTGGCGTCGGTGCCGAGGCTGCGCTGCCAGGCCGGACCGCCGGTCGGCAGCGGGAAGCGGAAGCCGGCCTGGTCGTCGACCCAGCGGTAGCCGGCCGGTGCGGGCGCCCCCGGGGCGGGGGTGCCGGTCTGGTCCGGTTCGGTGGGCCCGGCGGTGTCGGGCTGGGTGGTCGGGGTGGGGTCGGCGGTCGAGGAGCCGACCACGTGCCGGGTCGCGAGGAAGGTCGCCGCGGCCGCCAGCAGGCCGACCGCCACCGCGACGGCGACCAGCTTCATCCGGTTGCGGCGCTTGGCCGGACCGCGCACGGGCGCACTGGGGTGCGCGACCGGCGCGCCGACGGCGGTGTGCGCTCCCCCGGGGGCTTCGGGCCCGACCGGGGGTACGGCGGCCGCCACCGCGGTCCCGGCCGGACGCGGGTCCGTCGGCGCCTCCGAAGCGGCCGGGGCGTCCGAGCCCTCCGGCGCCGAGGCCACCGTCCCCTCCGGCCCGGCCGGGCGGTCCACCACCGGCACCGACTGGGTGGGCGTCCGCACCGGGCCGACCGTCGACCCGACCGTCTTGAGCCCCATGGTGTGCCCGGCCTGGACCTCGGCCAGCATCCGGGCCGCCTCGTCCGCGTTCGGCCGGTCGTTCGGGTCCTTGGCCATCAGCGCGGCCAGCACCGGGCCGAGCGGACCGGCCCGGCGCGACTCCGGCAGCGGCTCGTCGACCACCGCGGCCAGCGTGGTGATCGGCGAGTCCCGGCGGAACGGCGACTGGCCCTCGACCGCCGCGTACAGCGTCGCCCCGAGGCCCCACAGGTCGGAGGCCGGCCCGGGCCGCTCGCCCTGGGCGCGCTCCGGGGCCAGGTAGTCCGGCGAACCGACCAGGTCACCGGGCCGGGTCAGCTCGGTCGAGCCCTCGTACTTGGCGATGCCGAAGTCCAGCAGCACGACCCGCCCGGTGCCGCGCTCCAGCAGCACGTTGGCCGGCTTGACGTCCCGGTGCAGCACGCCCAGCTGGTGGCCGCGGTGCAGCGCGGCGAGCACCTGGCTGCCGACCTCGGCGGCGGCCCGCGGCGGCAGGGTGCCGTCCTGGCTGATCACGTCGGCCAGCGAGCGGCCGTCGACCAGCTCCATCACGATCCACGGCCGGCCGTCCTGCTCCAGCACGTCGTGCACGGTGATCACACCGGGGTGCTTGATCCGGGCGGCGGCGCTGGCCTCGCGCTTCATCCGGGTGTGCAGGATCTGCAGGTCCTCCTCGGGAAGGTGGTTGACGGTCAGCTCCTTGACCGCGACCTCGCGGTCCAGCATCCGGTCCCAGGCCCGCCAGACCGTCCCCATCCCGCCCCGGCCGAGCCGCTCACCGAGCTCGTACCGCCCGGCCAGCAACCGCTCCGCCTCGGCCGCTTCCGGCCGGTCCTGCACGCCCATCGGCGACCGCTCCCCCTCTCCGCTTCCACCCGCGCCACGACGGCCGAACGACCGCCGCAGACCGCTGTTCGAACAAATCCCACGGACACATTAGGCGCACCGTGCCGAGCCCGGTAATCTCGCCCACCCGCCGGACCGGCGGACCGGCGCGAACCGGGGCCGTCAGCCTGCGAACAGGACCACGGCGACCACGGCCAGCACCAGCAGCAGGAACACTCCTCCGACCAGCAGCGGACCCAGCAGCGCCGGGCGTATCCGGGGGCTCCTCGCACTCCCCGCCCCGGTCTCCGGCGCCGCCGCCGGCCGGGCGCGCCGCCGACGCAGCGGCACCAGCGGCGCGTCGGGCTTCAGTTCGACCTCCCGGGCCGCCCGCTCCCCGTCGGCCGGCTCCGGCGCGCCCACCAGCAGCGCCGCCAGCTCCTCCCGCAGCTCCGCGGCGGTGGGCCGCAGCGTGGGGTCGGGCTGCACCAGCCGCTCGACCGCCGGCGCCACCGGCCCGCAGACCACGGAGGGTTCGCGCCGCCCGTCCCGCACGGCCGTCACCAGCTCGGGCACGCCGAGCTCCGGGAACGGCGAGCGCCCGGTGACCATCCGCTGCAGCAGCACCCCGAGCGCCCAGCAGTCCCCGGCCGGGCCGCCGTCCAGCGGCCAGCGCTCGGCCACCGGACCGGCCAGGGTGGCCCGGACCTCGTAGCGGCGGCGCCCGCCGGGCCCGCCGAGGTCCTCGGCCAGCGCCTCCTGCGCCACCCCGTCCAGCAGGCCGCCGAGCATCGCCGCGCCGTCCTCGCAGACCAGCACCGACTCGGCGGTCACATTGCCGTGGGCGAGCCCGGCCTCGTGCAGCGCCCGCAGCGCGCCGGCCAGGTCGGCGGCCAACTCGGCCGCCCGGTAGGGCGGGAGCGGTCCGGCGGTGAGCAGTTCGGCCAGCGTCCGGCCGGCCGGGCGCTCCTCGACCGTCCACAGCAGCTCGCCCTCGACGAAGGCGCCGACCCCGCGCAGCAGCCGCGGGTGCCACGACGGGGCGGCCGCGCCGACCGCCGCCACCCGCCGCACCAGGCGGTCCCCGTGCCCGGGGTTCGGCTCGTCCGGATCCTGACCCGCCGTCAGCAGCGCGGGCAGCTCCACAGCGCGCAGCAGGACCGTTTCACCGGTCCGCTCGTCCACCGCGCAGGCGCGCAGCAGTTCGGGACGGTCCGTCAGCCGGTACCGCCCCGCCAACAACTGGCCCGGGCCGCCTCGCATGCCAGTTCCTCTCGCTCACCGAGCAGCCTACTGATCGGCTCCTTTACGCTCGGCCCCATGGACTGGACCGATCTGATCGACACCGCCTTCAAGATGGCGGGCAACAGCAACCAAGCCAACCGGGCCGAGGCGGTCCGCACCGTCGAGGCGTCCGTCATCGGGGGCGAGAAGCCCGTCGCCTCCACGGCCGGGCGCCATCCCGACCACTTCCGCAAGGGGGTGCTGGTCCTCACCACCCACCGGCTGCTCTTCCTGAAGGACGGGAAACCTCCGGTACCGGTTCCGCTCGCCGCCGTCACCGACGCCGCCGTCGCCCGGACCAAGCTCAACCGCGAGGTGCTGACCGTCGTCGCGCTGACCGGCTCCCACCGCTTCGAGGACGTGGCCAAGGCCGAGGTCTTCGCCGAGCAGGTCCGCGAGGCCGCCCGCCTCGCCCGTACCTCCCCGCCCGCTCCGGCACCCGCTCCCGGGTCCCCGGCCGGCGAGCAGCTCATCGGCCAGCTGGAGCGCCTGGCCGCCCTCCGGGCCTCCGGCGCGCTCACCGACGAGGAGTTCACCCTCGCCAAGCAGCGCCTGCTCGGCTGAACCGGACCTACGGCGCCGGCTGGAAGGTGTTGAAGACGACGTCCCGGGCCGGGGCCTGCGCGGCCCACTGCGCGTCCGGGACGATCCAGTAGATCGAGTAGCCGTACTTGGCCGGACTGCCCGTCACGAAGCCGCGGTTGAGCGAGTGGCTCTTGGGCGTGCCGTTGGTCCACTCCCAGTCCGCCGCGTTGGTCCACTGCCGGTAGGTGATCGCCGCCAGGTTCACCCTCTGGTAGTTGGTCACTTGGCCGCGCACGTTCGGCTCGGACTCCTGCCAGTCGGCCAGGGCGCTCTCGCCGGGCGTGGTGGTCCACTCGATCCGCAGCTGGCTGCCGTCGGCGGAGTTCTTGAAGATCCGCCGGTTGGCCTCCGACCCGGCCGGCTGCAGCCAGTCCGGCAGCACGACCGAGAAGCCGCTCGGGTCCTGGTACGCGTGGAAACCGGCCGGCACCGCCCCACCGGGCGGGGTCGGCGCCGGGTCGCTCGACGCGGACGACGCCGACGGCTGCGGCTGCGGCTGTGCCGGGGTGGTGGCGGCCGGCGGCGGCACCGCGGCCGAGGACGGCGCCTCGGTGGGCGTGCCGCCCGGAGCCGGCGCACTGCCCGTCGCCGTCGGCCCCGCGCTCGGCGTGGCCTCCCCGGTGGTGGCGGCCGGCGAGGTGGCGCCCGCACTGTGCGTGCCGGCCCCCTTCGCCCCGGTGTCCCCGCTACCGACCGCCCGGACCACCGCGACGATCCCGGCGATCAGCAGCAGCACGACCACCACGGTCGCGATGGCCAGCCGCCGCCGTCCCTTGCGCGGATCGGCCCCGGCCGCCTGGGTCGCGCCCATCGTCCACTCACTGGTCACCGGCCGGATCGGCTCGGTCGCCGGCGCCGACGCGGCCGGATCGGCCGCCTCGGCCGGCCCCGCTGCCTCCGCCACGGGCTCCACGGCCTTGGCCCGGCTCCCCACCCGGACCGTCCCCAGCAGCCCGCCCACGGTCCGCTTCGGCGTCTCCTTCGGCGTCTCCTCCGGAGCCGGGGCCTCCTGCGCGCTGCCTTCCCCGGCGGCGTCCTTCTGCTCCGCCTTCTCCCCGCCCGCGACCGGCACCGCGTGCTCGGTGGTCGACTCCGCCCGCGCGGTCGCCTCCGCCACCACCCGCTTGAGCATGGAGCGGGTCTGCGTCGCGTCCAGCCGCTTCGCGGGGTCCTTCTCCAGCAGCCCCTCGATCACCGGCAGCAGCGGCCCGGCGTTCACCGGCGTGGTCAGGTCCTCGGTCATCACCGCGGTCAGGGTGGCCAGCGCCGACCCCCGGTCGTACGGCGGCCGCCCCTCGACCATCGCGTACAGCGTCCCGCCCAGCGACCACAGGTCGGCCGGCGGACCGGGCTTCTGCCCGCGCGCCCGCTCCGGGGATATGTACGAGGGCGCGCCGACCAGCATCCCGGTGGACGTCACCGAGGCGTCGCCCTCGACACTGGCGATCCCGAAGTCGGTGAGCACGACCCGGCCGTCCTCGCCGATCAGCACGTTGGACGGCTTGACGTCCCGGTGCAGGATGCCCAGCGCGTGCGCCGCGATCAGCACGCCCAGCACGTCCAGCGCGATCTCCGCCGCCCGGGCGGGCGCCAGCGGCCCGTCCTCCCGCACGACGTCGGCCAACGAGCGGGACTCGACCAGCTCCATCACGATCCACGGCCGGTCGTCCTCGTCGACGACGTCGAAGACGGTCACCGCCGAGTTGTGCCGGATCCGCGCGGTGGCCTTCGCCTCGCGCAGCGTCCGGACGATCAGCCGGTGCTTCTCCTCCTCCTCGACGCTGGCGTTCATCCGCAGTTCCTTGACCGCGACGGTCCGGCCCAGCATCTCGTCCTCGGCGCGCCAGACAGTGCCCATGCCACCGCGTCCGAGCACGCCGTTCAGCCGGTAGCGGCCGGCCAGGAGGCGGCCGGTGGAACCCTGCGCCTGGGTCATTCGGAACGTTCCCCCATGTGCTGCTGGCGGTCGTGGTGACGGCGCGTCGGCCCGGCCCGGGCCCGAACGCCCAAGCCTCCATCATCCCCTGTCCGGGAAGGTGGCGGCCACCCGCCCCCCGTCCCAAGCCGGGACGAACCGGAACGGGTGCGACGCTCCGTGCCCGATCTGTGATCGAAAACTCGCCATGATCTGCCCGGAGCGCTGCTACCGTTCGGCAGCTCATCGTTTTTCCGGGGGGACTCGATGCCCATGACCGCACCCGCACCGGGCGCTGACGGCCCGTCGCCACGCCCGCGCACCGCCCAGCACTTCTCGGTGGCCCCGGTCCTGGACACCCCCGAGGGCTACGTCGCCCCCGGCATGCCCGGCGTCCCGGTCACCGGCTACACCCCCGACACCCCCGCCCCCCTCCGCCGGGCCCCCCGCCGCCGCACCGCCCTGGCCCTCGCCCTCGCCCTGCTCGCCACGCTCCTCGGCGGCCTCGCCTACGGCTGCGCGCCCCTGCGCGCCGCCGACAGCCTCGGCTGGCTCACCATCGCCCAGGCCGGCCTGGTCGCCCTCCCCCTCGGCCGCCTGGGCGGCCGGAACCCGCTGCTCCCGCCCCTGGGCGCCCTCCTCGCCGCCGGCGCCCTCCTGCTCGGCCAACTCACCCAGCACCTGCGCCTGCTCCTCGCCACCACCCCCACCCCCCACCCGCTCCTCCCCCAGACCCTCACCGGCTGGCGCGGCGACCTCCGCCCCCTCGACCTGGCCTTCTACGCCATCGCCCTGATCGGCGGCTTCCTCCTCACCCGCCGCTCCGCCAACGGCACCTGATCCCCACCCCCGGGAACACCGACGGCCCGCTCCCCCCGGAGGGAGAACGGGCCGTCAGCCGAGGACCAGACCGTCAGCGGTGGTCCAGCGCCGGGTTGACCGTCACCTCGACCCGCTGGAACTCCTTCAGCTCCGTGTAGCCCGTGGTGGCCATCGCCCGGCGCAGCGCCCCGAACAGGTTCATCGTCCCGTCCGGAGTGTGCGAGGGCCCGGTCAGGATCTCCTCGGTGCTGCCGACCGTCCCGAGGTCGACCCGCTTCCCGCGCGGCAGCTCCTCGTGGACCGCCTCCATCCCCCAGTGGAAGCCCTTGCCCGGAGCGTCCGTCGCCCGCGCCAGCGCCGCCCCGATCATGACCGCGTCGGCACCGCAGGCGACCGCCTTCGGAATGTCGCCGCTGTACCCGACGCCGCCGTCCGCGATCACGTGCACGTAGCGCCCGCCGGACTCGTCCATGTAGTCCCGACGCGCGGCCGCGACGTCCGCCACCGCGGTCGCCATCGGCACCTGGATCCCGAGCACGTTCCGGGTGGTGTGCGCGGCGCCCCCGCCGAAGCCCACCAGCACGCCGGCCGCGCCGGTCCGCATCAGGTGCAGCGCGGCGGTGTACGTGGCGCAGCCGCCGACGATCACCGGAACGTCCAGCTCGTAGATGAACTGCTTGAGGTTCAGCGGCTCGGCGGCGCTGGAGACGTGCTCGGCCGAGACGGTGGTGCCACGGATGACGAAGACGTCGACCCCGGCGTCCACGACGGCCTTGGAGAACTCGGCGGTCCGCTGCGGGGAGAGCGCGGCGGCGGTGACGACGCCGGAGTCGCGGACCTCCTGGATCCGCTGCTTGATCAGCTCGGCGCGGATCGGCGCGGAGTAGATCTCCTGGAGGCGGCGGGTCGCGGTGGCCTCGTCGGTGATCGAGGCGATCTCGTCCAGCAGCGGCTGCGGGTCCTCGTAGCGGGTCCAGAGGCCTTCGAGGTTCAGCACGCCCAGGCCGCCGAGGCGACCGATGGCGATGGCCTGCTGCGGCGAGACCACGCTGTCCATGGGGGCGGCCAGGAACGGCAGCTCGAAGCGGTAGGCGTCGATCTGCCAGGCGATCGAGACCTCCTTCGGGTCACGCGTACGCCGGCTGGGGACGACGGCGATGTCGTCGAAGGCGTACGCCCGGCGGCCGCGCTTGCCTCGCCCGATCTCGATCTCAGTCACTTCGAGCCCTTCTGGTTTGTTGCTCATGCCCGCCGGGTCACCCCGGCCGCCCCCAGTATCCCGTACCAGCGCTGGTGGCGCCCCGACGGCCCGGTCCCCGGACGCGCGGAAGGGCCCGCCGTGGCGGGCCCTTCCGGGGTCGAGCGGGTCAGCGCGACGAGTAGTTCGGCGCCTCGACGGTCATCTGGATGTCGTGCGGGTGGCTCTCCTTGAGGCCCGCCGAGGTGATCCGGACGAAGCGGCCCTTGCTCTCCATCTCGGCGATGGTGGCGGCACCGACGTAGCCCATGGTCTGGCGCAGGCCGCCGACCAGCTGGTGCAGCACGGCCGACAGCGGGCCGCGGTACTGGACCTGGCCCTCGATGCCCTCGGGGACGAGCTTGTCGTCCGAGGCGACCTCGGCCTGGAAGTAGCGGTCCTTGGAGTAGGAGCGGCCCTGGCCGCGGGACTGCATGGCGCCCAGCGAGCCCATGCCGCGGTAGGACTTGAACTGCTTGCCGTTGATGAACAGCAGCTCGCCCGGGGACTCCTCGCAGCCGGCCAGCAGCGAGCCCAGCATCACGGTGTCGGCACCGGCGGCGAGCGCCTTGCCGATGTCGCCCGAGTACTGCAGGCCGCCGTCGCCGATGACCGGCACGCCGGCCGCCTGGCAGGCCAGCGCGGCCTCGTAGATGGCGGTGATCTGCGGGACGCCGATGCCGGCGACCACGCGGGTGGTGCAGATGGAGCCGGGGCCGACGCCGACCTTGACGCCGTCCACGCCGGCGTCGATCAGCGCCTGGGCGCCGTCGCGGGTGGCGACGTTGCCGCCGACCACGTCGACCTTGACGGCGGACTTGATCTTCTCGATCCAGGCCAGCGCGTTGTGGCTGTGGCCGTGCGAGGTGTCGACGACCAGGAAGTCCACGCCCGCCTCGACCAGGGCCTGGGCCCGGTCGAAGGCCTCGGCGCTGGCGCCGACGGCGGCGCCGACCAGCAGACGGCCCTCGGCGTCCTTGGCGGCGTTCGGGTACTGCTCGGCCTTGACGAAGTCCTTGACCGTGATCAGGCCCTTGATCCGGCCCTCGTCGTCGACCAGCGGGAGCTTCTCGATCTTGTGGCGGCGCAGCAGCGCCATCGCGTCCTCGCCGGAGATGCCGACCTTGCCGGTGATCAGCGGCATCGGGGTCATGATCTCGCGGACCCGGCGGGTGCGGTCCGACTCGAAGGCCATGTCGCGGTTGGTGACGATGCCGAGCAGCTTGCCGGACTCGTCGGCGATCGGGACGCCGGAGATGCGGAACTTGGCGCACAGCGCGTCGGCCTCGGCGAGCCTGGTGTCCGGGCCGACCGTGATCGGGTCGGTGACCATGCCGGACTCGGAGCGCTTCACCAGGTCGACCTGGTTGGCCTGGTCCTCGACCGACAGGTTGCGGTGCAGCACGCCGACGCCGCCCTGGCGGGCCATGGCGATGGCCATCCGCGCCTCGGTGACCTTGTCCATCGCCGCGGACAGCAGCGGGATGTTGACGCGGACGTTCCGGGAGACCCGCGAGGAGGTGTCGACCTGGTTCGGCAGCACCGCGGAGGCCCCGGGCAGCAGCAGGACGTCATCGAACGTGAGCCCGAGCATGGCGAACTTCTCGGGTACGCCTGCGGCGTTGTAAGACATTTGGGGGTACCTTCCGTGGCCGGCCTTATCCGCTCGCGCCCAGAGGGAGGGGGCGCGTTGATCGCTCACTCGCGCAGACGGCCGAAAGCCGGGTGGCTTGGAGGAAGCTCCAACGGAACCCCGTGTGCACCCGCAAAACTTTGGCAACCTGCCCAGGCGCCGATACCCCATGGTACTGGCACCGCGAATGTGCCCTCGTGTGCCCTTGACAACAAGCGCCCCCGCGGGCTCATTCCGCCCGGCCGGGCCCCCTGGCCTGCGCCTCCGGTCAGGAGGAGGCGGCGCCCGGCCTCAGGAGGACTCCTCCGCGAGCGCCCGCAGCCGGCTGAGCGCGCGGTGCTGGGCGACCCGGACGGCCCCCGGCGACATCCCGAGCACCTCGCCGGTCTCCTCCGCCGACAGCCCGGCGGCCACCCGCAGCAGCACCAGCTCGCGCTGACGGGCCGGCAGGTTGGAGAGCAGCTCCTTGGCCCAGGCCGCGTCGCTGCTCAGCAGCGCCTGCTCCTCCGGGCCGAGCGCCTCGTCCGGCACCTCCGGCAGGTCGTCCTGCGGCACGACGGTGGAGCCGGGCCCGCGCATCGCGGCCCGCTGCAGATCGGCGATCTTGTGTGCGGCGATGCCGTAGACGAAGGCCTCGAACGGCCGTCCCTGGTCCTTGTACCGGGGCAGCGCGCACAGCACCGCGACACAGACCTCCTGGGCCACGTCGTCCACGTGGTGCCGGGCCCCGCCGGGCAGCCGGACCAGCCGGGCGCGGCAGTACCGCAGCGCCAGCGGGTGGACGTAGGCGAGCAGCGCGTCGATCGCCGGGCCCTCGCCGCGCACGGCGGCCGCGACCAGTTCGCCCACCAGGGGGGAGCCGCCCGTGCCGAGCACCGGCGGGCGGCCCGGACCGTCCCCGGTCACGGAGTCGCCGGATTCCGCGTACGCGTCACGACCCGGGTCGGAGGGCTCGGCCTCACCCGGGTCCGCCTGGCCGGCCGCACCGGCGACATCGTCGCGCATCGGTCCATGGTGCCTGGTCGATCGGGAAAACGCGGCACCGCGTCCGGAGTTGTGCACCGGAACGTTATGCGCTGCGGCACCGTGCGGCGTGCCGCGCACCACCGGCCCCTCCTGCACCGTGCCGCCTCCCGCCGCGCCGCCGTGGGTGGTCCTGTCCGTCGCGCCGTCCGCCGAGTGTCCTGCGGCTGCGTGGTTCGCCGCAGTGCCTGTCCGCTGGTCCCCGAGGTGCTCCACTCCTCCATGGTGCAACCTCGGGACCGTAACGTCACACGCCCGTGCGGCGTCCGCTCCGGAATTCGAGGGCGGCGCGCCGCGGCCGGCGGCGCCGCCGACGGTCAGCGGACCAGGCCCCAGCGGAAACCCAGCGCCACCGCGTGCGCACGGTCGGAGGCGCCGAGCTTCTTGAACAGCCGTCGGGCGTGGGTCTTGACGGTGTCCTCGGACAGGAACAGCTCGCGCCCGATCTCGGCGTTGCTGCGCCCGTGGCTCATGCCCTCCAGCACCTGGATCTCACGCGCCGTCAAGGTCGGTGCCGCGCCCATGTCGGGGCTGCGCAGCCGGCGCGGGGCGAGCCGCCAGGTCGGGTCGGCGAGGGCCTGGGTGACGGTGGCCCGCAGCTCGGCGCGCGAGGCGTCCTTGTGCAGGTACCCGCGGGCACCCGCGGCCACCGCGAGCGCGACCCCGTCGAGGTCCTCGGCGACGGTGAGCATGATGATCCGCGCGCCCGGATCGGCGGACAGCAGCCGCCGGACGGTCTCGACCCCGCCGAGGCCGGGCATCCGGACGTCCATCAGGACGAGATCGGAGCGGTCGGCCACCCAGCGGCGGAGGACCTCCTCCCCGTTCGTCGCGGTGGTGACCCGGTCCACACCGGGTACGGTCGCGACGGCGCGGCGAAGCGCCTCGCGGGCGAGCGGGGAATCGTCGCAAACGAGAACGGAAGTCATGACCGTCGTCCTCCGCAGCTGATCCGCGTCACGTTGAGCCTCCTGGCTGGTACGAACCTCTCCGACACGGCCGATCGGCGACGGACTTCGTCCTGATCGCCCCGACTTGCCCGCGATCGTTCCCGACGTCCGGCGCCCGCTAACCGCCTCCGCACTACCAACGACCGTCACTCGAATGAGTTACGGCCTTCGGGCCATCTCCACCACTGTACGTGGCCAACCCATTACCGATCAGCCGCATCGCGGTGCACACGCCGCACTTTTACGCAGCTCGCGCGCGGTGGGCGCACGACCCGCACGCCGGTACGGGTCGTCGCGCGCCCGTCGACCACCCGATTGCCACACCTCGCGCCCGCCGAACCCCTTGCCCACTTTGCCCGTTTTTATAGCTTTCGTATGGTCATTGACTGTTGTGCCAGTGTGTGGGTGACTTGTCCATGGAGTTGCCTTAAGTCATATTTCCAGGTGTCCACACCAGCGCGGGACGCCCCGCCGGGCACCGTTCGGCAGCAGCCCGCCGAAACGCCCGGCCGCCGCCGACCGCCTCTGAAGGGAATGAGCCATGGCAGATTTCTCCCGCCTCCCCGGTCCCAACGCGGACCTCTGGGACTGGCAGCTCTCGGCGGCCTGCCGCGGCGTGGACAGCTCGCTCTTCTTCCACCCGGAGGGTGAGCGCGGAGCGGCCCGCAGTTCGCGCGAGACCAGCGCCAAGGAGGTCTGCATGCGCTGCCCGGTGATCGCCGAGTGCGCGGCGCACGCCCTGGCGGTCCGCGAGCCGTACGGGGTCTGGGGCGGGATGACCGAGGACGAGCGCGAGGAGATGCTGGGCCGCTCGCGGCACCGCCTGGTGGAGGTCCCGTTGACCCCGCCGGCGGTCGCGCACCGTTAGACCCGCGCTCGCGGCGCGCCGTGAAGAAACGTTCCTTCGCGGCGCATCAGGCCGCTCCGCCCCCCTCTGGGGAACCCGGTCACCGATCGTCAGCGATCGGCGGCCGCACCCGCCAGCCGCTCCCGCATCAGCGCGACGGCCGGCACCTCGGCCAGGTCCGGCAGGGTGAGCGCCACCACCTGGCGCACCGCCGGTGCCCCCGAGGCCGTCCGCACCGGAACCGTCGACACGCCGTCAGGACGCACCGACTGGAGGGCCAGCCGGGGCAGCACCGCCACTCCGAGCCCGGCCGCCACCAGGCCGACCACCGCCGGGTAGTCGTCGGTCGCGAAGTCGATCCGGGGCTCGAAACCCGCCCCCGCGCACAGCTCCACCAGGTGCCCCCGGCACTGCGGGCAGCCGGCGATCCACTGCTCCCCCGCCAGCTCCGCCAGCTCCACCGGACCGCCCCGCCCGGCCAGCGGGTGGGCGGCCGGCAGCAGACCCACCAGCGGGTCGTCCAGCAGCGGGGTGACCACCAGGTCGGACCAGTCGGTGCCGGCCGACAGCTGCTGGGCCTCCAGGTTCGCCTCGGCCCGGGCCTCGCGCGGCGTGCCGTGCGCGGGGGCGGGCGCCGCGGCCGCACCGTCGGACTGCGGGTAGCGGAAGGCCAGCGCGATCTCGCACTCGCCGCCGCGCAGCATCGCCAGCGACTCCGGCGGCTCGGCCTCGACCAGCGACACGCGCACCCCCGGATGGCTGTCCCGCAGGCGGGCGACCGCGGGCGGCACCAGGGTGGAACTCGCGGTCGGGAAGGAGACCAGCCGCACCCGGCCGGCCCGCAGCCCGGCGATCGCGGCCACCTCCTCCTCGGCGGCGGAGAGCCCGGCCAGGATCCCGGTGGCATGCTTGAGCAGCACCCGCCCGGCCTCGCTGAGCTGCATCCCGCGGCCCGAGCGGACCACCAGCGGGGTGTCCACCGACTTCTCCAGGGCCTTCATCTGCTGGCTGATGGCGGGCTGGGTGCACCCCAGCTCGCGGGCGGCGGCGGAGAAGGAGCCGGTGCGGGCGACGGCACGCAGGACGCGCAGGTGGCGGGCCTCGATCATGCCTCAGTTATAAGGCAATCTTTGCATTCTGCAAAATTCTACTGATAGTTGAAGCATCAAGCGCACCCACCGAACAACGGCCGGAGGCCCGGTCCGACTCCCCGAGGGAGTGGACCGGGCCTCCGGTCAGGCGTCGGTGCCTCAGTGCGAGTGGCCGTGGCCGCCGTGCGAGTGACCGGCGTCGGCCTCCTCCTCCTTCTTCTCCACCACGAGGGTCTCGGTGGTGAGGAGCAGGGAGGCGATCGAGGCGGCGTTCTCCAGCGCGGAGCGGGTGACCTTGACCGGGTCGATGACGCCGGCCTTCAGCAGGTCGCCGTACTCGCCGGTGGCCGCGTTGAAGCCGTGACCGGCCTCCAGCTCGGCGACCTTGTGGGTGATGACGTAGCCCTCGAGGCCGGCGTTCTGGGCGATCCAGCGCAGCGGCTCGTGCAGCGCCTTGCGGACCACGGCGACACCGGTGGCCTCGTCACCCGACAGGCCCAGGCCGTCGTTCAGCACCTTGGCGGCGTGCACCAGCGAGGCGCCACCGCCGGCGACGATGCCCTCCTCGACCGCGGCGCGGGTCGCCGAGATGGCGTCCTCCAGGCGGTGCTTGCGCTCCTTGAGCTCCACCTCGGTGGCGGCGCCGACCTTGATGACGCAGACGCCGCCGGCCAGCTTGGCCAGGCGCTCCTGCAGCTTCTCGCGGTCCCAGTCGGAGTCGGTCGCGGCGATCTCGCCCTTGATCTGGGCGACGCGGCCGGCCACGGCCTCGGAGTCACCGGCACCGTCGACGACGGTGGTGTCGTCCTTGGTGATGGTCACGCGGCGGGCGGTGCCCAGCACGTCCAGACCGGCCTGGTCGAGCTTGAGGCCGACCTCCTCGGAGATGACCGTGCCGCCGGTGAGGACGGCCAGGTCGCCGAGGATCGCCTTGCGGCGGTCGCCGAAGCCCGGGGCCTTGAC
Source organism: Kitasatospora sp. NPDC059146 (assembly GCF_042786665.1). NCBI lineage: Bacteria > Bacillati > Actinomycetota > Actinomycetes > Kitasatosporales > Streptomycetaceae > Kitasatospora > Kitasatospora sp. NPDC059146. The sequence continues at coordinate 33,652 of NZ_JBHZCY010000012.1, forward strand.
GGCGACGGCGTTGAAGGTGCCGCGGATCTTGTTCACGACCAGGGTCGACAGCGCCTCGCCGTCGACGTCCTCGGCGATGATCAGCAGCGGCTTGGAGGCACCGCTCTGCAGGATCTTCTCCAGCAGCGGCAGCAGCTCCTGGATGGAGGAGATCTTGCCCTGGTTGATCAGGATGTACGGGTCCTCGAGGACCGCTTCCTGGCGCTCGGCGTCGGTGACGAAGTACGGCGACAGGTAGCCCTTGTCGAACTGCATGCCCTCGGTGAAGTCCAGCTCCACGCCGAAGGTGTTCGACTCCTCGACGGTGATGACACCGTCCTTGCCGACCTTGTCGATCGCCTCGGCGATCAGCTCGCCGACCTGGGTGTCCTGCGCGGAGAGGGACGCGACGGCGGCGACGTCGTCCTTGCCCTCGATCTCGCGGGCGATGGACAGCAGGTGCTCGGAGACGGCGGCGACGGCCTTGTCGATGCCCTTCTTGAGGGCGGCCGGGCCGGCACCGGCGGCGACGTTGCGCAGACCCTCGTTGACCAGGGCCTGGGCCAGCACGGTGGCGGTGGTGGTGCCGTCACCCGCGACGTCGTTGGTCTTGGTGGCGACCTCCTTGACGAGCTGCGCGCCAAGGTTCTCGTACGGGTCGTCCAGCTCGACCTCACGGGCGATGGTGACACCGTCGTTGGTGATGGTCGGGGCGCCGAACTTCTTGTCGATGACGACGTTGCGGCCCTTGGGGCCGATGGTCACCTTGACGGTGTCGGCCAGCTTGTTGACACCGCGCTCCAGCGAGCGGCGGGCGTCCTCGTCGAACTGCAGGATCTTCGCCATGTTCCCTATTCCCTCGGGGCTGCGGCCGGCCGGCCGCCGAACTACGTGAACCAACAACCACGCCCCGGGCCCCTGTCACTAGGGACACGGATCCGGGGCGGGTCGGAACGACTTACTTCTCGATGATGGCGAGAACGTCGCGGGCGGAGAGGACGAGGTACTCCTCGCCCTGGTACTTCACCTCAGTGCCGCCGTACTTCGAGTACAGGACGATGTCACCCACGGCGACGTCGAGCGGCAGACGCTGGCCGTCCTCGAAGCGGCCCGGGCCGACAGCCAGGACGACGCCCTCCTGGGGCTTCTCCTTGGCGGTGTCCGGGATAACCAGGCCGGAGGCCGTGGTGGTCTCGGCGTCGAGCGGCTGGACCACAATGCGGTCCTCGAGCGGCTTGATGGCAACCTTGCTGCTGGTGGTCACGTCCGAGCTCCCCTTCGGAGATTACGGGGTTTTCTAACGGGTAGGGGCGAACCTGCGTACCTGCCGTCGCGGGGGTCAGGCACACGTCTTCGCATTAGCACTCCCCCAGTGGGGAGTGCCAAGGACGACCATAGGCTGCCGTTAGCACTCAGTCAACCAGAGTGCCAACGACGCGCCCTGCGGGCTCGACCCGCGGACGAGCGGCCACACTCCGGATCCACTCCCCGGGCCCCGCCGGCGACGCCGTTCGCGCCGGCGCTGCCGGCCCTGCTGACGGGCCGACCGGTCAGAATGACCTGGTGGACACCGAGAACCTCCAGCCCCTGCTGACCCCCGAGGGTCAGGCCCTGCTCGCCGAGCTGCGCGAGTTCACCCCCGAGGAGGAGCTGGCGCTGGCCACCCGGCTGCGGCGGGAGCACCCGGCGGAGCTGGTGTCGGCGGCGTTCGGCCAGGCGCGGCTGCGGCAGCGGGCGCGGGCGAAGTTCGGGGCGGACGCCGACCTGATGTACTTCACGCCCAACGGGGTCGAGCAGTCCACCCGGCGCAGCGTGGCCGAGTGGCGGGCCCGCCGCTTCGCCGAGCTGGGCGTACGGCGCCTGGCGGACCTCTGCTGCGGCATCGGCGGGGACGTGCTGGCCCTGGCCCGGGCCGGGATCCGGGTGCTGGCCGTCGACAAGGACCCGGCGGCCTGCGCCGCCACCGCCGCCAACGCCGCCGCGCTGGGCCTGTCGGAGCTGGTGGAGGTGCGCTGCGCGGACGTCGCCGAGGTGGACGTCACCGGCTACGACGCGGTGTTCACCGACCCGGCGCGGCGCACCTCGCGCGGCCGGGTGTTCGACCCGGAGGCGTACGCCCCGCCGCTGTCCTGGGCGGTCGAGGCCGGGCGGCGGACCCCGATCGGCGCGTTGAAGGTCGCCCCGGGCATCCCGCACGAGGCCGTCCCGGCGGACGCCGAGGCCGAGTGGGTCTCCGACCACGGGGACGTCAAGGAGGCGGTGCTCTGGTTCGGCACCGGGGCGGTCCGCCCGCACCGCGCGACCCTGCTGCCGCACGGCGACAGCCTGACCGGCGGCGACCTGCCCGACCCGCCGGCCGGCCCGGTCGGGCGCTACCTGTACGAGCCGGACGGCGCGGTGATCCGGGCGCACCTGGTGGCCGAGGTGGCCGGGCAGGTCGACGGCCGGCTGATCGACCCGAAGATCGCCTACGTGACCTCGGACCGCCTGGTCGCCACCCCGTACGCGCACGCCTTCGAACTCACCGACGTGCTCCCGTACAACGTCAAGAAGCTGAAGGCGCTGCTGCGCGAGCGCGCGGTCGGCACGGTGGTGATCAAGAAGCGCGGGATGGCGATCACCCCGGAGGAACTGCGCCGCCAGCTCAAGCCCTCCGGGCCGAACTCCGTCACGGTGATCCTCAGCCGCACCGACAACGGGCCGCTGATGATGCTGGGCCGGCCGGTCTGAGCGGACAGAGCCTAGGAGGCCGGCGCCTGGATGTAGTCCTCCAGCCGGGCCACCGAGAAGCCCTGCTCCTGGATCCGGGCCAGCAGGTCCGCGAACATCTGGGTCATGGTGGCGCCCTTGAGCTCCTTGGGGCCGCGGAAGTGCGCCAGGATGATGTCGCCGGACTTCAGCTTCTTGTCGCCCGCCTGGTACTGCATGTCGTGGATCTGCATCGACTCGCGCCACAGCACGATCGCGCGCGGGCCGCACTGCTGCACCGAGGTGTTGAGCATCGGGGTGTTGGCGCCGTCGCCGAACGGCGGGCGGAACAGCAGCGGGGCGGTGCCGTACTGCTGGGTGAGCGCGGCCTGGTCCTCGCAGATCTCGGACTTCTGCTTGTCGGCCGACAGCTTGCTCATCACCGGGTGGGTGACGGTGTGGTTCTGGATGTGGTTGCCCAGCGCCTGGAGCGGCTTGAAGTAGCCGTAGTCGTTCTTGACGATGTCCTTGGTCAGGAACATCGAGATCGGCACCTTGAGGTCGGTCAGCATCTCGACGAACTTCGGGTCCTTCTCGGCGCCGTCGTCGATGGTGATGAAGATGACCTTGTCGGTGGTCTTCACGTCGCTGAACACCGGTACGGTGCCGGTGCGTTCGAGCTTGACGGGCTTGTCGGCCGGCGGCGCGGGGGCCGGGGCGAGCGGCTTGAGGTTCCACTTCGCCCAGGCCGCGGCGTCGCCCTGGGCCGGGGCCGCGCCGGGCGTGGTGGCCGCCGCGCTGGGGGTGCCGCCGGCGGGCGGCCGGGTCTGCTCCGCCGTCCCGGCCGTGCTCGCGGCCGGGGCGGCGCTGCCGCCGCCCCCGTTGTCGCCGCACGCGGTGGCGAAGGCCAGCAGGGCCACCGCCCCCGCCACGTACGTCCTGGTCCTGCTCCGCCCGTCCCTGTTCACCGCACCGCGCTCCCGGTCCCGTCCAGCGTTCTCTCAGCTATGCACGGTAGCGCCGCCGCGGCGGTTCCCGTTCGGGCCCTACTCGACGTGGTCGCTGGTGAAGGACCAGCGGTGCACCGGGCGGCCCAGCAGTTCGGCCGGCGGGTCGGCGACCGGCACGGGCGCACCGCTCCACCAGGTGATCAGCAGCACCCGCTCACCGGGGGCGGAGAGCAGTTCGAGGCGCTCCAGCCCGGCCGCGCCACGCAGCGCGGGAAGAGCGGACTCCCTTGCCCAGGCGGCGAGTTCGGCCCCGCGGCCGTCCGCCGCGCGGGCCTCCCACATCGCGGCGACGGTCACGCGGCGCCGCCGCCGAGGGCCTGGTAGGCCTGGCCGTGGACGTCGCCGTGCCCGGCTCCCCCGGCCGGGACGTGGACGTCGGTGACGGGCAGCGAGGAGTCCGCGGACAGCTCGAAGGCGGAGGGGGTGCGGCCCCGCCACACCATCTCGGAGCCCAGCGCCGCCACCATCGCGCCGTTGTCGGTGCACAGGCCCGGCCGGGGCACCCGCAGCCGGATGCCGGCCCGGTCGCAGCGCTGCTGGGCCATCTCGCGCAGCCGGGAGTTGGCCGCGACGCCGCCGCCGATCATCAGGTGGTCGACGCCGCTGTCCTTGCAGGCCTTGACGGCCTTGCGGGTGAGCACGTCGGTGACCGCCTCCTGGAAGGAGGCGGCGACGTCGGCGATCGGCACCTCCTCGCCGGCCCGGCGCTTGGCCTCCACCCAGCGGGCGACGGCGGTCTTCAGGCCGGAGAAGGAGAAGTCGTACGCGGGGTCGTTCTTCCCCGTCAGGCCGCGCGGGAAGGCGATCGCCTTCGGGTCGCCCTCGCGGGCCTTCCGGTCGACGATCGGGCCGCCGGGGAAGCCCAGGCCGAGCACCCGGGCGACCTTGTCGAAGGCCTCGCCGGCCGCGTCGTCGATGGTCGCGCCGAGCGGGCGGACGTCGGTGGTGATGTCCTCGCTGAGCAGCAGCGAGGAGTGCCCGCCGGAGACCAGCAGGGCCATCGTCGGCGAGGGCAGCCGGCCGTGCTCCAGCTGGTCGACGCAGATGTGCGAGGCGAGGTGGTTGACCCCGTACAGCGGCTTGTCGAGCGCCCAGGCGTACGCCTTGGCCGCGCTGACGCCGACCAGCAGCGCGCCCGCCAGGCCGGGGCCGGCGGTGACGGCGATGCCGTCCAGGTCACTGGCCTTGATGCCGGCGGTGTCCAGGGCGCGCTGGATGGTCGGGACCATCGCCTCCAGGTGGGCGCGGCTGGCGATCTCCGGGACGACGCCGCCGAAGCGGGCGTGGTCGTTGACGCTGGAGGCGACCGCGTCGGCCAGCAGCGTGGTGCCGCGCACGATGCCGACGCCGGTCTCGTCGCAGGAGGTCTCGATGCCGAGGACGAGCGGTTCGTCAGCCATGGGGGGTGTCCTTCGGTTCCTTCGGGTCAGTGCTGGGGTGTTCGAGGCGCATCACCAGCGCGTCGACGTTGGCGGGCTGGTAGTAGCCGCGCCGGATGCCCACCGGTTCGAAGCCGTGGCGCTCGTACAGCCGCTGGGCGCGCTGGTTGTCCACCCGCACCTCCAGCAGCAGGTCGGCGCAGCCGCGCCGGGCGGCCTCGTGGATCAGGTCGGTGAGCAGGGCGGTGCCGAGGCCGGCGCCCTGGTGGCGCTCGTCCACGGCGATGGTCTGGACGTCGCCGTCACCGGCGACGGCCATCAGACCGGCGTAGCCGACGATCGTGCCGTCCGCGGCGGTGGCGACCGAGTAGTGGCGGGTGCCGCCGGGGTGGGCCTCGGCGAGCTCGGACCAGAACATCCCGGAGGACCAGGCGTCCTCGGGGAACAGCCTGAGCTCCAGGTCCAGCACCGGCTCGATGTCCCACCAGCGCATCGGGCGCAGGGTGGTGCCGTGGTTCACGCCGGGAGCACCGCCTTGCCCCCCAGAACGTTCTTGTAGCCCGCCGGGACCTGGGCGTCCGGGCGGCGCAGGTACAGCGGCACGTTCGGCAGCAGCTCGCGCCCGGCGGCCAGCTCGGCGGCGGCGAAGCCGGCCAGGGCTCCGGCCGAGACGTGCTCGGGGCCGCCGGCGCCCGGGAAGGCCTCGGGGTAGAGCAGCGCGCCGGCGCCCACCGAGCGGGCGGCGGGCGTCAGCTCGGCCGGGCGGTCCACGCCGGGGCCCTCGGTGCGGTTGCCGTCGGCGTCGTAGGAGGCCCAGTAGACCTCCTTGCGGCGCGCGTCGGTGGCGACCGTGAACGGCTGCCCGGTCAGGCCCTCGGCGCGGGCCTGGAAGGCGATCGCGTCCAGGGTGCAGACGCCGTGCACCGGCAGGCCGAGCGCGTGGCCGAGCGCGGCGGCGGTCACCAGGCCGACCCGCAGGCCGGTGTACGGGCCCGGGCCGACGCCGACCGCGATGCCGGTGAGCCGACTCTTGTCCACTCCGGCGGCCCGCAGGACCTGGTCGATCGCGGGCAGCAGCAGTTCGCCGTGGCGCCTGGCGTCGACCTGGTGGGTCTCGGCGAGGACGGCCGTGCCGTCGTGGACGGCGGCGGTGACGGCGGGGGTAGCGGTGTCGAACGCGAGCAGCAGCACGGGTCAAGGTTAGACCGACGTTGGGCCGACCGGACGATCGAGCTGGTGTCCCCATCCGGAACACACGTACTGGCCACTGCCGACCCGCCCCGGGGACCTGGCACGATAAGGGCGGTACGTACAGCGGACGGCGGCGGGAGCGGGCACGTGGCGAAGATGGGTCCTGGAGTGGTGGTCACGGGGTTGACCCTGGGGGCCCTGGCAGTGGTGAGCCTGCTGGCCTTCCAGGCCAACGGCGCCCAGGACCGCGCGGGCGGCGCCAAGCCGACCGTCGCCTCGACGTCCTCCGGCCCGGCCGCCTCTGCGACGCCGAGCGCCTCCGCCACCCCGACCGTCCCGCCGCTGCCGGCCACCTCGGGCAGCGGCACCCGGGTCGTCTACTCGGCCGGCGGCCACTTCGTCTGGCTGGTCGACCCGAAGAAGAACCCGCAGGTCGCGGCCGCCTTCCCGGTCACTCCGGGCTCGGTCGAGCCCACCCCGGGCAGCTACTCGGTGTACAGCCGCACCCAGACCGCCACCGGGACGGACGGCAAGCAGATCGAGCACGTGGTGCGCTTCGCGCAGCAGAACGGCGTGGTGTTCGGATTCAGCGCGGCACTGGACGGCAGCACGCCGACCGCCGACCCGAAGGCCAAGACCGGCGGCATCCGCAGCGGCCGCTCCGAGGGACAGCTGCTCTGGGACTTCGCGCCGAACGGCACCAAGGTGGTCGTGGTCCCCTGAGGCCCGGCGCGTTACGCGGCCCGGGGCGTCCCCGCCTCGGGCTCCTCGGCCTGCCGGGCCTTCGGTTCGGGCGGGGTGGACACCGCCTCGGCGGCCGCGCAGGCGGCCAGCAGGGCCCGCATCGGCGCGCCCGGAGCGCGGTGGGCGGACTCTCCGGCCCCGGTGGCACGCACGGCGCGCTCCGGGGCGGGGGTGGTGCTCGACATGGCGCCTCCCTAGTTAGGCAGACCTAACCGCAGCACCCATCCCACCACGCCCGGCGCCCCGCCCGCAACACCTTGCCGACGGCCTGTCGGCAAAACGGTGGAACCCGATCGACCGGGGCCCGGCAAGCCCGCAGCACACGCCCCGTGCGCGGCCCTGGTCGCGCCCTAGGCCAGCTCGGCCAGCGGGACGTCCGCCCAGCGCGCCCCGATGCCGGTGAGCAGCACCCGGCGCGGGTCGTGGTCCTCCCCGGCGGTGTCACCGATCGCCCGCTCGATCCGGACCTCCAGGCGCTCCTCGGACAGCCGCTCGACCTTGCCCTCGCCCCACTCGACCACGACCACCGACTCCGGCAGCGAGACGTCCAGATCGAGGTCCTCCATCTCGTCGAGGTCCCCGCCGAGGCGGTACGCGTCCACATGCACCAGGGCCGGGCCGCCGACCAGCGAGGGGTGCACCCGGGCGATCACGAAGGTCGGCGAGGTCACCGCCCCGCGGACCTGCAGCCCCTCCCCCAGGCCCCGGGTCAGCGTCGTCTTCCCCGCCCCCAGCTCACCGGAGAGCAGCACCAGGTCCCCCGGCCGCAGCAGCGCGGCCAGCTCCCGGCCGAGACGGCCCATCCGCTCCGGAGTGGGGACGGTCAGAGTGGCGTGCGAGCCCATGCGCGTGTCTTGCCCTTCGGTCCGTAGCGGCGCACCGACCACCGGCCGCCACCGCTACCGTGCCACATCACCGCACCCCGCCGTGGCGCGCGGGTGCCCGGGCGTACCCGGGCCGGTCTCAGGCGGGGTCGGGGGCCGGATCCGGGTCCGCGTCCGGGGTCGCGCCCGGGGTCGCGCCCGCCGGAGCCCGGTCCTCCCGGGGCGGTTCGGCCGCGAGTTCGAGGACGGCCGGCGGCAGCGGCGCGGCACCGGCGAAGTCGGCGGCCCGGCGCAGCAGCCGCGCCAGCTCGTGGTCGACCAGCTCCGGGCGCTCCAGCAGCACCAGGTGCCCGGCGCCCTCGGCCAGCACGAGTTCGGCCCCCGGCAGCCGCTCGGCCATCGCCTCGCTGTGCGCCGAGGGCGTCAGCAGGTCCTTCGTCCCGGCCAGCACCAGAGCCGGCAGGCCGCGCAGGGCGGCCAGCGCCCCGTACTTCTCGTGCGCGCCGAACACCGGGTAGAACTCGGCGACCACGTCGATCGGGGTGGCGTCCAGCAGTTGTTCGGCGAAGCGCACCACGCCGGGATCGACGTCCCGGCCGCCGAAGGAGAACCGCCGGTAGAACACGGCGGCCACGTCCGAGCCGATCCGCCGGCTCGCCTCCACCAGGTCGACCTGACGGCCGAGCAGCTTCACCACCCCGGGCGCGACCCTCTTGAACAGCTTGGCCCCGGCCTTCGGCAGGCCGAGGCTCACCTCGTTCCAGTCCCCCGCCAGGGTGCCGACCAGCGCGACCCCGGCGACCCTCGTCCGGAACAGCTCCGGGTGCTGGTCGGCCAGGGCCATCACCGTCATGCCGCCCATCGAATGGCCCACCAGCACCAGCGGACCGGTCGGCGCGACGGCGTCGATCACCGCCTTGAGGTCACCGCCCAGCTGGTCGATGCTGGCCGGCTCGCCCGCCAGGTAGGAGCGGGAGCGCTCGGAGCGGCCGTGGCTGCGCTGGTCCCAGAAGACCAGCCGTAGGCCTTCGCGCAGCGCCGCCCGCTGGAAGTGCCAGCTGTCCTGGTTGAGGCAGTAGCCGTGGCTGAACACCACGGTCAGCGGCGGCGGAAGGAAGCTGCTGTTCGCCCGCTCGCCTCCGGCCTGCTCCGCCGCGTCGCCGTCCGGCTCGTCCCAGCCGGTGCCGTCCAGCTCGACGTACAGCTCGGTGCCGTCCGGCGCGGCCACCGTCAGCGGGCGCCCGCGCAGCGAGCCGTACGGGGCGGTCGCCTCCAGCTCGGCCCGGGCCCGGCGGCGCATCGCCCGGCCGACCGTCAGCCGCTCGATCGCGACGCCCGCGGCCGCGCCGGCCGCCAGCACGCCGACCGAGATCCCGATCACACCGGCCCGGCTCACCCCGGTGGCCGCGCCGGCCGCCTTGGCCACCGCCGCGACCGGGTTGCTGTCGGCCGGCGTGTCGGTCATGCCGCGCGGCCCCCGTCACGGCCGCCGTCGTGGCTGCCGTCCAGGTAGCGGCGGGGCACCCGCGCGCCGATCCGGGTGATGATCTCGTACGAGATGGTGCCGCAGGCGCGGGCCCAGTCCTCGGCGGTCGGTTCACCGCGTTCGCCGTTGCCGAACACCAGCACCTCGTCGCCGGTCTCGGGGGTGTCGCCGCCCAGGTCCACCACGAACTGGTCCATCGCGACCCGGCCGGCCACCGTGCGCCACTTGCCGCCGATCTGCACCGGGCCGGTGCCGCTGCCGTGCCGCGGGACGCCGTCGCCGTAGCCGACCGGCACCAGGCCCAGCGTGGTCGGACCGGGCGTCACGTAGTGGTGGCCGTAGCTGACCCCGTGCCCGCCGGGGACGTGCTTGACCAGCGCCAGCCGGGCGGACAGCGCCATCACCGGGCGCAGCCCGAAGTCGGCCGGCGAGCCCACCTCGGGCACCGGCGACAGCCCGTACGCGGCCAGGCCGGTGCGGACCAGGTCGAAGTGCGACTCGGGCAGCAGCAGGGTGGCCGGGGAGTTGGCCAGGTGCCGGACCTCGGGGCGCAGCCCGGCGGCCTCGGCCTGCGCCAGCGCGGCGCGGAAGGAGTCCAACTGGGCCTGGATCGACGGGTGGCCGGGCTCGTCGGCGGCGGCGAAGTGCGACCAGACGCCGACGACCCGCAGCAGCCCCTCCGCCTCGGCCCGCCGGGCCTCGGCGACCAGCTGCGGCCAGTCGTGCGGCTGGCAGCCGTTGCGGCCCAGGCCGGTGTCGGCCTTGAGGTGGACGCGCGCCGGAACGCCGGTCTGCCGAACGGCCGTCAGCAGCTCCTCCAGCGCCCACCGGCCGCTGACCGAGATGTCCAGGTCCGCACGCAGCGCCTCGCGCCACGGCCCGCCCGGCGTCCACAGCCAGCACAGGATGCGGGCCTGCTCGGGGCGGATGCCCGCGGCCCGCAGCGCCAGCGCCTCGTCCGGCGTCGCACAGCCGAGCCAGCCGACCCCGTTCGCGACCGCTTCGCGGGCACACTCGACCGCGCCGTGGCCGTAGGCGTCCGCCTTGACCGCGAGCATCACCGCCGTGCTCCCGACGCGTTCCCGCAGGGAGGCGAGGTTGCCGCGCAGGGCGGCGAGATCGATGGTCGCCTCGGCCCGTACGCCGTCGGTGAGGGTGGCCGTGCCGGTCGTGTTCGCAGTTGTCATCAGGGTCAGTCTCCCAGACGTCCCGGAGTCCTCGCCGAACGGGCCTTCGGCGCGGCGGTCGGCACCGCGACCCCCCGCACCCCGCCGACCTGCGGCGGACGGCTCGTCCGCCCAGTTCAGGACGCGGTGAACGGACGTCCCGGTTCCGGCCCGGGCGGGGCGGCGGGCCCGGCTACGGCTACGGCTACGGCTACGGCTACGGCCGCCGGACGGCCCGCCAGACCGTGGGCAGCGCCCCGGCCACCGCGAGCGCCGGCACCGGCGCCCCGGGCTCGCCCGCCGCCTCCCGGCCCGCCAGGCCGTGCAGGTAGGCGGCCACCGAGGCGGCGTCCAGCGGCGGCAGGCCCGCGGCCAGCAGCGAACCGGCCAGCCCGGCGAGGACGTCCCCGCTGCCCGCGGTGGCCAGCCAGGAGGTGCCGGTGGGGTTCACCCGGACGGCCCCGCCCGGGTCGGCGACCACCGTGGTGGAGCCCTTGAGCAGCACGGTGGCCCGGTAGGCGGCGGCCAGTCGGCGGGCGGTGGCCAGCCGGGTGGCCGCCAAGTCGTCGGCGGCGGGCGGCGCGGTGCCGTCGGCGCCGGCCAGCAGCCGGGCGGCCTCGCCGGTGTGCGGGGTCAGCAGGGTGGGCGCGGTGCGGCCGGCCAGCGCCCGCGGACCGAGCCGGCCCAGCTCGGTCAGCCCGTCCGCGTCCACCAGCACCGGGACGTCGCTCGCCAGCGCCTCGACCAGCGCCTGCCGCGCCCCCTCGCCCCCGCCCGGCCCGACCACCCAGGCCTGCACCCGTCCGGCCCCGGCCGGGCCGCCCTCGGTGACCAGCGTCTCCGGGAAGCGGCGCACCACCTCCTCGGCCGCCGTGCCGACGTACCGGACGGCGCCCGCACCGCCGTGCAGCGCACCGGCGACCGCGAGCAGGGCCGCCCCCGGGTACCGCGCCGAGCCGGCCGCCACCCCGACCACACCGCGCCGGTACTTGTCGCTCTCCGCGCCCGGCAGCGGCAGCAGCGCCGCCACGTCCGCGTGCTGCAGGGCCGTCACCTCCGGCCCGGGCGGTTCCAGGCCGATGTCCACCAGTTGCACCGCGCCCGCGTAGGAGGCCCCGGGGTCGATCAGCAGCCCGGGCTTGTAGGTACCGAAGCAGACCGTGACGTCCGCGCGCAGCGCCTCCCCGGGCACCTCGCCGCTGTCCGCCTCGACCCCGCTGGGCAGGTCCACCGCCACCACGGTGCCGCGCCGCCCGGCCCGGGCGTACGGCACGGCCTCGGGGCGCAGCCCGCCCCGGCCGCCGATGCCGACGATCCCGTCCAGCACCAGGTCCGCGCACGAGAAGTCGGCCAGGCCGACCTCCTGCTCCGCCGTCACCCGCCCGCCGGCCGCCCGCAGCGCGGCCAGCCCGCCCGGGTGCGCCTTCGCCGGCGCCAGCAGCACCGCCGTCACCCGCGCCCCGCGCCGGGCCAGCGCCGCCCCGGCGTACAGCGCGTCACCCCCGTTGTCCCCACTGCCCGCCAGCACCGTCACCCGACTGCCGTACACCCGCCCCCGACCCCCGACCAGCAGCCGCGCACACGTCGCCGCCAACCCGGCCGCCGCCCGCTGCATCAGCGTGCCCTCCGGCAGCCGCGCCATCAGCTCCGCCTCCGCGGCCCGGACGGTGTCCACAGGGTGTGCATGACGCATGGGGAGAACTCCTTCGGCAGTCGGCTACCGCCGACGCTAGCCCGCGTCCCGGCCCCGCGGGAGCCGGGCCTGCGGCACACTTTCGGGTGACACCCACTTCGAGCCCCCACCGGTGTCGGTCCGTACGCCTACCTTGTGGCTCGGCACGGACCCACAGGAGGGAGAAGGGCCATGGTCGCCATGCCGGCAATCGAGCACCCGCTGGGCGAGGACAGCCTCCTCCAGGCGTTTTTGGAGCTGGACACGCCGCTGGGAAGCAAGGCCGAATTCATCGAAGGGGAGATCGTCGTGACGCCGCCGCCGGACGGGGCCCACGAGACCGCGTTCTCGCTCATCAACAGGCAGTTCATGCGCAAGGCCGAGACCGAGTTCGACCTGTCAGGCACCAAGGGTCTGATCACGCCCAAGGGCCGTTTCATCCCCGACGGCGTGGTGAGCCCGGTCGGGCATTTCGAGCACTCGGACTCCTGGGCCCAGGCGGCGGGCGTACTGCTGGTCTTCGAGATCACCTCGACCAACCCGTACAAGGACCGCGAACCGAAACGCCTGGGCTACGCCGCTGCGGGAATCCCCTGCTACCTGCTGGTCGACCGCACCGACGGCACGGTCACGCTGTTCACCGAACCCGACGGCGGGGACTACATCACCCGGACCAAGATCGAGTTCGGCAAGTCGATCGACCTGCCCGCCCCGTTCTCCTTCACGCTCGACACGGCGCCCCTGCGGTAGGGCACAGCCACCGCAGGGGCGCCGCGAACGGCCGGGCGTCTACTCGACGGTGACCGACTTCGCCAGGTTGCGCGGCTGGTCGACCTCGTGGCCCTTGGCCGTGGCCAGCTCGCAGGCGAAGACCTGGAGCGGGACGGTGGAGACCAGCGGCTGGAGCAGGGTCGGGGTGGCCGGGATGCGGATCAGGTGGTCCGCGTACGGCACGACGGCCTCGTCGCCCTCCTCGGCGATCACGATCGTGCGGGCGCCGCGGGCCCGGATCTCCTGGATGTTGGAGACGATCTTGTCGTGCAGGATCGACCGCCCGCGCGGCGAGGGCACGACCACCACGACCGGCAGCCCCTCCTCGATCAGCGCGATCGGGCCGTGCTTGAGCTCGCCCGCCGCGAAGCCCTCGGCGTGCATGTAGGCGAGCTCCTTGAGCTTGAGCGCGCCCTCCAGGGCAACCGGGAAGCCGACGTGACGGCCGAGGAACAGCACCGAGCGGGCGTCGGCCAGCGAGCGGGCCAGCTCGCGCACCGGCTCCATGGTCTCCAGCACCTGCTCGACCTGCTTCGGCGCGTCGCCGAGCTCGCGGATGATGGTGAAGATCTCGTCGCCCCACTTGGTGCCGCGCACCTGGCCCAGGTACAGGGCGACCAGGTAGCAGGCGACCAGCTGGGTCAGGAACGCCTTGGTGGAGGCGACCGCGACCTCCGGTCCGGCGTGGGTGTACAGCACCGCGTCCGACTCGCGCGGGATGGTCGAGCCGTTGGTGTTGCAGATCGCCAGCACCTTGGCGCCCTGCTCACGGGCGTGCCGCAGGGCCATCAGGGTGTCCATGGTCTCGCCGGACTGCGAGATGGCGATGACCAGCGTGCCGGGGCCCATGATCGGGTCGCGGTAGCGGAACTCCGAGGCGACCTCGACCTCGCAGGGGATGCGGGTCCAGTGCTCGATCGCGTACTTGGCGATCATGCCCGCGTGGAAGGCCGTGCCGCAGGCGACGATGACGACCTTGTCGACCGAGCGCAGGTCGGCGTCGGAGATCCGCAGCTCGTCGAGGGTCAGCCGGCCGTCGGTGCCGATCCGGCCGAGGAGGGTGTCGGCGACGGCCTTCGGCTGCTCGGCGATCTCCTTGAGCATGAAGTAGTCGTAGCCGCCCTTCTCGGCGGCGGAGGCGTCCCAGTCGACGTGGTACTCGCGCACCTCGGCCGGGTTGCCGTCGAAGTCGGTGACGGTCACGCCCTCCCGGCGCAGCTCGACGACCTGGTCCTGGCCCAGCTCGATCGCCTCGCGGGTGTGCGCGATGAAGGCGGCGACGTCGGAGGCGAGGAAGTTCTCGCCCTCGCCGCGGCCCACCACGAGCGGGGAGTTGCGGCGGGCGCCGACCACCACGTCGGGCGAGTCGGCGTGGACGGCGACGAGGGTGAAGGCGCCGTCCAGCCGGCGGCAGACGACGCGCATGGCCTCGGCCAGGTCGCCGTCGTAGGCCTCACCGAGCAGGTGGGCGACGACCTCGGTGTCGGTCTCGGACCGGAGGGTGTGGCCGCGCTCGGCGATCTCGGCCCGCAGCTGGGCGAAGTTCTCGATGATGCCGTTGTGGACCACGGCCACCCGGCGGTCGTCGTCCAGGTGGGGGTGGGCATTGGCGTCCGTCGGGCCGCCGTGGGTGGCCCAACGGGTGTGGCCGATGCCGGTGGTGCCGCCGGGGAGGGGGGATTCGGCGAGCGACTTCTCCAGGTTGCCGAGCTTTCCGGCCCGCTTGTCGGTGACCAGACTCCACTGCCCCTGGGAGTCCTGCGCCTGCACCGCGACACCGGCCGAGTCATAGCCCCGGTACTCCAGTCGCTGCAGGCCCGCGATTACTACGTCGAGGGCGGACTGCGCGCCCACGTATCCAACAATTCCGCACATGCGTGCCAGCATAAGGGCGGTTCTGTGGCCGTTTTCCCGTCTTTCCCGGCTCGCCCCAACCCTGCGTGACCGACACCACAACCACGGTGAACACCGCTACGGCTCACAATGGAGCATGTGCTGACCGAACTCTGTACGCGGGGCGCCGCCACGCCCGGCCCGTCCCCGTCCCCCTACGTGGACCTCAGCCGGGCCGAGTGGAGCGCACTGCGCGAGCGTACGCCACTTCCGCTGACCGCCGAGGAGGTGGAGCAGCTGCGCGGCCTCGGCACGGCACTCGACCTCGACGAGGTGCGTGACGTCTACCTGCCGCTGTCCCGGCTGCTGAACCTCTACATCCACGCCACGCACGAACTGCGCGGCGCGCTGGGCACGTTCCTGGACACCCCGGACACCGAGCGCACCCGTACGCCGTTCATCATCGGCGTGGCCGGCTCGGTGGCCGTCGGCAAGTCCACCACCGCCCGCCTGCTCCAGGCCCTGCTGGCCCGCTGGCCCGAGCACCCGCGGGTGGAGCTGGTCACCACCGACGGCTTCCTGCTGCCCAACGCCGAGCTGCGCCGCCGCGGCCTGATGGCCCGCAAGGGCTTCCCGGAGTCGTACGACCGCCGGGCCCTGATGCGCTTCGTCGCGGACGTGAAGGCGGGCAAGGAGCTGGTGACGGCGCCGGTGTACTCGCACCTGGTGTACGACATCGTGCAGGACCAGCGGCTGACGGTGGAGCGCCCGGACATCCTGATCGTCGAGGGCCTGAACGTGCTCCAGCCGGCCCTGCCGGGCACCGACGGCCGGACCAGGCTCGCGGTGGCGGACTACTTCGACTTCTCGATCTACGTCGACGCCCGCACCGACGACATCGAGCACTGGTACCTGGACCGCTTCCGCAAGCTGCGGCAGACGGCCTTCCAGGACCCGAACTCCTACTTCACCCGGTTCACCGAGGTGCCGGAGGAGGAGGCGATGGAGTACGGCCGACAGGTCTGGCGCACCATCAACAAGCCGAATCTGCTGGAGAACGTGCTGCCGACCCGCGGCCGGGCCACCCTGGTCCTACAGAAGGGCGCCGACCACAAGGTCCGCCGGGCGCTGCTGCGCAAGCTCTGACCGGGCGCAGGACACGGCGAAGGGCCCCCGCGCGGGGGCCCTTCGTGGTCTCCGGGGCGGGCTCAGCCCAGGTGGGTGCGGACCGCCTCGGCGAGGCGCTGCCCGACGGCCTCGGCCTGCACCGGGTCGGCGGCCTCGACCATGACCCGGACCAGCGGCTCGGTGCCGGAGGGGCGCAGCAGCACCCGGCCGGTGGCGCCCAGCTCGGCCTCGGCGGCGGCGACCGCGGCGGCCAGCTCGGTGCTGGTGCCCACCCGGCCCTTGTCGACGCCCTTGACGTTGATCAGCACCTGCGGCAGCCGGGTCATCACGGCGGCCAGGTCGGCCAGCGGCTGCTTGGTGGCGGCCAGTCGGGCGCCCAGCATCAGGCCGGTCAGGGTGCCGTCGCCGGTGGTGGCGTGGTCCAGCAGGATGACGTGGCCGGACTGCTCGCCGCCCAGCGCGAAGCCGTGCTCCTTCATCGCCTCTAGCACGTAGCGGTCGCCGACGGCGGTCTCCACCAGGTCGATGCCCTCGCGCTCCATCGCCAGCTTGAAGCCGAGGTTGGACATCACGGTGGCGACCGCGGTGTTGCGGCGCAGGGTGCCGGCCTCCTTCATGGCGACGGCGAGGATGGCGATGATCTGGTCGCCGTCCACCTCGTCGCCCTCGGCGTCGGCGGCCAGGCAGCGGTCCGCGTCGCCGTCCAGGGCGATGCCGAGGTCGGCCCGGTACTCCTTCATCGCGACGCGCAGCCGGTCCAGGTGGGTGGAGCCGACGCCGTCGTTGATGTTGAGGCCGGTGGGCTCGGCCCCCAGGGTGTGGACGACCTCGGCGCCGGCCCGGGCGAAGGCCTCGGGGGCGACGTAGGCGGCCGCGCCGTGGGCGCCGTCGATGACGACCCGGATGCCGTCCAGGCGGTTGGGCAGCACACCGATCAGGTGGGCGACGTACTTGTCGAAGCCCTCGGTGTACTCGCGGACCCGGCCGACGGCGGCACCGGTCGGGCGGTTCCAGTCCTCGCCGCCGACGGTGTGCTTGCGGTAGTGGGCCTCGATCGCGTCCTCGATCCGGTCGTCCAGCTTGTGGCCGCCGCGGGCGAGGAACTTGATGCCGTTGTCCGGCATGGCGTTGTGGCTGGCGGACAGCATCACGCCGAAGTCGGCGCCGAGCGCGCCGGTGAGGTACGCCACGGCGGGGGTGGGGAGGACGCCGACCCGGAGCACGTCGACGCCGGAGCTGGCCAGGCCCGCGATGACCGCGGCCTCCAGGAACTCGCCCGAGGCACGGGGGTCACGGCCGACCACCGCGACCGGCCGGTGCCCGTCGAACGCGCCGGCCTCGCCGAGCACGTGGGAGGCCGCGACCGACAGGCCGAGCGCCAGCTCCGCCGTCAGGCCCTCGTTGGCCACACCGCGTACGCCGTCCGTACCGAAGAGTCGTCCCACTGTCCCGTCCTCCATCACCATGCTCGGAACCCACCGTTGATCCCGGCCGCCGCACGTTAGCCGGGGAACACGTCGCCCCGGAGTACACGAGGTACTCCGGGGCGACGGTTTGCGCAACCAGGGGGTGCGCCGCCAGGGCGGTACGCACCCCCGGGGACGCGATTAGCGCTTGCTGTACTGCGGCGCCTTGCGGGCCTTCTTGAGACCGGCCTTCTTGCGCTCGACGGCACGGGCGTCACGCATCAGGAAGCCGGCCTTCTTGAGGGCGGCGCGGTTGTTGTCCACGTCGGCCTCGTTCAGGGCACGGGCGACGCCGAGGCGCAGCGCGTAGGCCTGGCCGGAGACGCCGCCACCGCTGATGCGGGCGACGACGTCGTAACGGCCGTCCAGCTCGAGGAGCTTGAAGGGCTCGTTCACGGTCTGCTGGTGCACCTTGTTCGGGAAGTAACCCTCGAGGGTGCGACCGTTGATCTTCCACTGGCCGGTGCCGGGGACGATGCGCACGCGGGCGATCGCCTCCTTGCGACGGCCGAGGCCGGCGCCCGGGGTGGCCTCGCCGAAGCGGCCGGCCAGGGACTCGGAGGTGTAGCTCTCCTCGGAGGTGTACTCGCCCTCGACGGCCTCAACGGCCTCGTCGAAGTCGACCTCAAGGGTTTCAGTGGTCTCGGCCACGATGTTCCTCAGCTCTTTTCAGTGTTGGGGGGCTTGGTGGCCGAATTACTGCGCGACCTGGGTGATCTCGAACGGCACCGGCTGCTGGGCAGCGTGGGGGTGCTGGTCGCCCGAGTAGACCTTCAGCTTGGAGAGCATCTGGCGGCCCAGGCTGTTCTTGGGGATCATGCCCTTGATGGCCTTCTCGACGGCCTTCTCCGGGTTGTTCGCCAGCAGGTCGTCGTAGCGCACCGAGCGCAGACCGCCCGGGAAGCCCGAGTGGCGGTAGGCCAGCTTCTGGGTCTTCTTGTTACCGGACAGGTGCACCTTGTCGGCGTTGATGATGATGACGAAGTCACCAGTGTCAACGTGCGGCGCGTAGATCGCCTTGTGCTTGCCCCGGAGGAGGTTGGCGGCCTGGGAGGCCAGGCGGCCCAGCACGACGTCGGTCGCGTCGATGACGTGCCACTGACGCTGGACGTCGCCGGGCTTGGGGCTGTACGTACGCACGGTCGTAGCCTTCGCTTTTCAGTGAGTGAGTCCTGACAGGAGCACCCGGACGGAAGAGCAGCCTGATCAGCCTTGGACGCAATTCAAGGGTGACCGCTGGTCGTCGACCTGATGTCTCCGGCGTACCGACCTCTCACGTGAGATAGAGCGAGCCAATACGCACATCAAGCGTCCAGGTTACCGGGCGGGCGGGGAGCGGTCAAAAATCGCCGGCCGCCCACCCCGCCGTCACTCAGCGTTCGCGCTCCACCCGGGTGACGTCCCAGACCGGTTCGGACGACTCGAAGACCTTCCCGTCCGCGCCGAACACCAGGAAGCGGTCGAAGGTCTTGGCGAACCAGCGGTCGTGGGTGACGCACAGCACCGTGCCCTCGAAGGCCTCCAGCCCGGTCTGCAGCGCCTCGGCGCTCTCCAGGTCCAGGTTGTCGGTCGGCTCGTCGAGCAACAGGGCCGTCACGCCGGAGAGTTCGAGCTTGAGGATCATCAGCCGGGCCTGCTGTCCGCCGGACAGCGACTCGAACTTCTGCTCCTCCTGGCGGTCCAGCTCGTACCGGCGCAGCGCGCCCATCGCGGCGCCGCGGCTGAGCGCGTGCTCCTCCTCGATGATCGAGCGCACGGTGCGGCCGAACAGCTCCGGATGGGCGTGGGTCTGCCGGAAGTGGCCGGGGACGACCCGGGCGCCGAGCTTCCAGTCGCCGGTGTGCTCGACCGTGGTGTCCCCCGCGAGCAGCCGCAGCAGGTGCGACTTGCCGGCCCCGTTGGCGCCCAGCACGGCGACCCGCTCGCCGTAGAAGACCTCCAGGTCGAAGGGCTGCATCAGGCCGGTGAGCCCCAGCCGCTCCAGGGTGAAGGACCGCATGCCGGTGCGCCCACCCTTGAGCCGCATGGTGATGCTCTGCTCGCGCGGGGGCTCCTCCGGGCGGCCGGCCTCCTCGAACTTCTTCAGCCGGGTCTGGGCGGCCGCGTAGCGGGTGGCGAGCGCGTGGCTGACGGAGGCGGCCTGGCGCAGGGTGACGACCAGCTTCTTGAGCTTGGCGTGCTCCTCGTCCCACCGGCGGCCCAGTTCCTCGAACCGCGCGAAGCGGTCCTTGCGGGCCTCGTGGAAGCTGTCGAAGCCGCCGCCGTGCACCCACACGCTGCTTCCGGCGGCACCGGACTCGACGCTGATGATCTTGTCCGCGGACCTGGAGAGCAGCTCACGGTCGTGCGAGATGAACAGGACGGTCTTCGAGGTGGCCTTGAGGGCCTCCTCCAGCCAGCGCTTGGCCGGTACGTCCAGGTAGTTGTCCGGCTCGTCGAGCAGCAGCACCTCTTCGGGGCCGCGCAGCAGCGCCTCCAGCACCAGCCGCTTCTGCTCGCCGCCGGAGAGGGTGTTCAGGCCGCGCCACTGGGCCTTGTCGAAGGGCATCCCGAGGGCCGCCATGGTGCAGACGTCCCAGTCGGTCTCGTAGTCGTAGCCGCCGACGTCCGCCCAGTCGGAGAGCGCCTGGGCGTAGGCCATCTGCGTCTTCTCGTCGTCCTGGGCGATCATCGCCAGCTCGGCGGCGTCCACCGCGCGGGCGGCCACGGCGATCCGCTCGGGGGCGACCGAGACCAGCAGGTCGCGCACCGAGGCGTCGGCCGGCAGGGCCCCCGGGGTGGCGCTCTGGTCCTCGCGGCCGGTGGTGCCGACGAACTGGCGCATCACGCCGAGCCCGCCGCTGATCGTCACCGTGCCGCCGTGCGGCTGGATGTCCCCCGCGATCATGCGCAGCAGGGTGGTCTTGCCGGCGCCGTTGGCGCCGACCAGCGCGACCGCGGCGCCCTCGCCGACCCGGAAGGACGCGTCGTCGAACAGCACCCGCCCGTCCGGCAGGTAGTACTCCAGGTGCGAAATCTCGACGTGTCCCATGGGAGCGATTGTCCCAAGCGGACGCCCCGGGCCAAAACGGATTACGCGACGGCCGGCTGCCCGGGCAGCGTGCGCATCCGCCGCGCCTGCCGGTTCCGCTCGGCGAGCTGGTCGTCCGGCGGGTAGCCGACCTCCTCCAGCGTGAGCCCGTACGGCCGGATCACGTTGACGGCCGAGTTGCGCACCCCGCCGGCCAGCACCTCGCCGGGGAACTCCACCGGCCGGTGCCCGTCGCCGACCAGCAGCATCGCGCCGACCAGCGCCCGGACCATGTTGTGGCAGAAGGCGTCGGCCCGCACGGTGGCGACCGCGAGGCTGCCCTCCTGGCTGGCGTAGCCGTCCACCGGGACGCGGTCCCAGTGCAGCTCCAGCAGGGTCCGGATGGTGGTGGCGCCCTCGCGCTTCTTGCAGTACGCGGCGAAGTCGTGCTCGCCGAGCAGCAGCTTCGCGGCCTCGTTCATCCGGTTCACGTCCAGCGGCCGGTCGTGCCACAGCACGTGCCCGCGCAGCAGCGGGTCGACCCCGCCGGGGTGGTCGGCGACCCGGTAGGCGTAGCGGCGCCAGATCGCCGAGAAGCGGGCGTCGAACCCGGCCGGCGCCTCGCCGACCCGGTAGATCCGGACGTCCCCGGGCAGCCGGCCGGCCAGCCGGCGCAGCAGCTTCTCCCGGTGCGCCTCCCACAGCTCGGCCGGCAGGTCGACGTGGGCGACCTGGCCGCGGGCGTGGACGCCGGCGTCGGTGCGGCCGGCCACGGTCAGCGGGAACAGCTCCGGGCTGCGGGTGACGACCTGCAGCGCGGTCTCGATCTCCTCCTGGACCGTCCGGCGGCCGCCCTTCTGGCGGGCCCAGCCGGAGAACTCGGCGCCCTGGTAGGCGAGGTCGAGCCGGACCCGGACGCGGCCCTCGGCCGGGCCGTCCTTCACCGGTGGCTGCTCGGCGCAATCGTTGACCACTTGCTCCTGCTCCTACGAATAAGGAACGGGCCCGCTCCCCCATCGCTGGGAGAGCGGGCCCGCATCACACCTGGAGGTGTCAGGCCTGCTCGGCGGCCTCGGCCTCGTCGGCCTTGGTCTCGACGGCGGCGGCCTGGTCGGCCTCCTTGACGGCACGCTTGGTGGCGCCCTCGGCCTCGCCGACGGCGGTCTGCGCGACGGTCAGCGCCTCGACCAGCTCGATCACGGCCATCGGGGCGTTGTCGCCACGACGGGGACCGATCTTGGTGATACGGGTGTAACCACCCGGGCGGTTCTCGTAGCGCGGCGCGATCTCGGTGAAGAGGGTGTGCAGCACCGAGATGTCGGTGATGGTCTTGCGCACCAGGCGACGGTTGTGGATGTCGCCCTTCTTCGCCTTGGTGATCAGCTTCTCCGCCAGCGGGCGCATCCGACGGGCCTTGGCCTCGGTCGTGGTGATGCGGCCGTACTGGAACAGCTCCCGGCACAGACCGGCGAGCAGCAGCGGCTCGTGGTGCGGGCCGCCGCCGAGGCGGGCACCCTTGGTGGGACGCGGCATGGTGACTCCTTGGATCTCCGACTACGGCCGTACCAGGTACCGCAGCGGGCGTACCGGCACTGTTGCCGGTACGACTTGCCATGACGACGGGGGCGGCTCCGTGGAACCGCCCCCGCGGCCAAATCTCTTAGTACTGCTCGGTCTCCGCGTAACCCGCGTCGTCCAGGTCGTCGGCGCCGAAGGCGTCGGCGGCGGCGGTCGGGTCGAACCCAGGCGGGCTGTCCTTGAGGGCCAGGCCCATGCCGGCCAGCTTCGCCTTGACCTCGTCGATCGACTTCGCACCGAAGTTGCGGATGTCGAGCAGGTCGGCCTCGGAGCGGGCGACGAGCTCACCCACGGTGTGGATGCCCTCGCGCTTGAGGCAGTTGTACGACCGAACGGTGAGCTCCAGCTCCTCGATCGGCAGCGCCAGGTCGGCGGCCAGGGCGGCGTCCGTCGGGGACGGGCCCATGTCGATGCCCTCGGCGTCGATGTTCAGCTCGCGGGCGAGGCCGAACAGCTCCACCAGGGTCTTGCCGGCCGAGGCCATGGCGTCGCGCGGACGCATGGCGGGCTTGGTCTCGACGTCGACGATCAGCTTGTCGAAGTCGGTCCGCTGCTCGACACGGGTGGCCTCGACCTTGTAGGTGACCTTCAGCACGGGGCTGTAGATCGAGTCGACCGGGATGCGGCCGATCTCCTGGCCGGAGGCCTTGTTCTGGACGGCGGAGACGTAGCCGCGACCGCGCTCGACGGTCAGCTCCATCTCCAGCTTGCCCTTGCCGTTCAGCGTGGCGAGGACCAGCTCGGGGTTGTGCACCTCGACACCCGCCGGCGGGGCGATGTCGGCGGCGGTCACGACGCCCGGGCCCTGCTTGCGCAGGTACATCACGACCGGCTCGTCGTGCTCCGAGGAGACGACCAGCTGCTTGATGTTGAGGATGAGGTCGGTCACGTCCTCCTTGACGCCCGGCACGGTGGTGAACTCGTGCAGGACGCCGTCGATGCGGATGCTGGTGACAGCGGCACCCGGGATCGACGACAGGAGCGTGCGGCGCAGGGAGTTGCCGAGGGTGTAGCCGAAGCCCGGCTCCAGCGGCTCGATCACGAACCGCGAGCGGAACTCGTCGACGACCTCTTCGGTCAGCGAGGGGCGCTGAGCGATAAGCATGGGGGGTGTTCCTCCAGTTGTCTTCGGCACCCACTATTTGATGCCGACAGGACCAAGCGTACGGGGTCCCGCAGAAAACAGGACCCCGTACGTGGTTTAAAGCGTTACCCGCGTGCCCGAAGGCGCTGCGTCAGACGCGGCGGCGCTTCGGCGGACGGCAGCCGTTGTGCGGGGTGGGGGTGACGTCCTGGATCGAGCCGACCTCCAGGCCGGTGGCCTGGAGCGAACGGATCGCGGTCTCGCGGCCGGAGCCCGGACCCTTCACGAAGACGTCGACCTTGCGCATGCCGTGCTCCTGCGCGCGACGGGCAGCGGCCTCGGCGGCCATCTGCGCGGCGAACGGGGTGGACTTGCGCGAACCCTTGAAGCCGACGTGGCCGGCGGAGGCCCAGGAGATCACGTTGCCCGCGGGGTCGGTGATCGAAACGATGGTGTTGTTGAACGTGCTCTTGATGTGCGCGTGGCCGTGAGCGACGTTCTTCTTTTCCTTGCGGCGGATCTTCTTCGCGCCGGCAGCCTGACGACCCTTGGGGGGCATAAGTCTGTTCTCCTACTGAGGTGGTCGGTCCGCTGACCCGCGGGCCGGAGGGATGTCCGGTGACGGGACGGACTACTTCTTGCCCGGCTTCTTCTTGCCGGCGATCGCGCGACGCGGGCCCTTGCGGGTACGCGCGTTGGTGTGGGTGCGCTGGCCGCGGACCGGCAGGCCACGGCGGTGACGCAGACCCTCGTAGCAGCCGATCTCGACCTTGCGGCGGATGTCGGCGGCCACCTCACGGCGGAGGTCACCCTCGACCGTGTAGTTGGCGTCGATGTACTGGCTCAGCTTGACCAGGTCGTCCTCGGTGATGTCGCGAACGCGGACATCCGGGTTGACGCCGGTCTCGGCGAGGGTCTGCTGGGCGCGGGTACGGCCAATGCCGTACACGTACGTAAGGGCGATCTCGATCCGCTTCTCACGGGGGAGATCAACGCCGGCGAGGCGTGCCATTCAAGGCTCCTGTGGTTCTTCAGAGGTCTGACGGGCACCTACTCCGACACCTCACGGTGAGGGAGCCCCGGCCTCTGACCGGGGGCGGCAGTCCGTCCCGTCCGGGACGGATCGGGTGACCCGCGTATGACGTTTTCGCGTCGCGCGAAGTACTACGAGAAATGCGGGAGGGAGATCAGCCCTGGCGCTGCTTGTGGCGCAGGTTGTCGCAGATCACCATGACCCGGCCGTGACGGCGGATCACCTTGCACTTGTCGCAGATCTTCTTGACGCTCGGCTTGACCTTCATGTTCAGGTTCTCCGGGTCTAGATCTGACGTTCTTACTTGTAGCGGTAGACGATCCGGCCGCGCGTGAGGTCGTAGGGGCTGAGCTCCACGACCACCCGGTCGTCCGGCAGGATGCGGATGTAGTGCATGCGCATCTTGCCACTGATGTGCGCGAGGACCTTGTGACCGTTCTGCAGCTCGACCTTGAACATCGCGTTCGGAAGAGACTCGATCACGGTGCCCTCGATCTCAATGGCGCCTTGCTTCTTAGCCATGAACTGCGAGATCCACCTTCCGGGACCGGCTACCGTATGCGGAACGCTCGTGCGAACCTGGGTTCACCCCGCCCCCGAGGGGAAGAGGGCGTGCTGAAGCACGCTACGAGTGAGCCGACGGTCCATCCTACGCCAGCGCGTCCCGGGGTCCAAAACGGGGGTACCGGAAGGAGTCCGCCGTCACACCGGCCCCGTCAGACCCCGGTGGGGACGGCCAGCGGGTCGACGTGGGCGGTGCAGGCCGAGCAGCGGCGGGCGGCCTCGGGGATCTCGGTCAGGCACTCGGGGCACGGGCGCTTCGCGACCTTCGGCTTCTTCGGCAGGTAGCGGGCGGTGGCCTTGGTGATCGGCAGCACCACGCAGAAGTACAGCACCGCGGCGGTCATGAAGAAGGCGATCAGCACGTTCAGGAACTGGCCGTACGGGAACTTCACCCCGCCGATCTCCGCCGTGTACGAGCTGAAGTCGCCGGCCGCGCCGACCACCACGCCGACCAGCGGGGTGAGGAAGGCGGACACGAAGCCGGTCACCACCGCGGTGAACGCGGCACCGATGACCACACCGACGGCCATGTCGATGACGTTGCCGCGCATCATGAAGTCGCGGAATCCCTTGAGCACTGCGCTCTCCTGCTCGCTCGTAAGCCACTGGGCCAGTAACTGCCACTGCCAGCCGTTAAAAATAGGACAAAAGCCCTGGAGGTCCAAACCTCCAGGGCTCTGATCCCTTGTCAGCAGCGGCAGTTGACCGCCCGGGCGACTACGCCAGCGGGTCCGGAGCTGCGGTGATGCCCAGCTTGGCGAGCTCGGCCCGGCCGCCGTCGAAGGCGGTCAGCACCAGCGGGCCCTCCTCCGTGACGGCCACCGAGTGCTCCCAGTGGGAGGCCCAGGTGCCGTCGTTGGTGACGACCGTCCAGTCGTCCTCCAGCACCGCGGTGTGCGGGGTGCCGAGCGAGACCATCGGCTCGATCGCCAGCACGGTGCCCGGCACCAGCTTCGGGCCCTTGCCGCGGCCGCGCTCGACGTAGTTCAGCACGTGCGGCTCCATGTGCATCGCGGTGCCGATGCCGTGGCCGCCGTAGCCCTCGGTGATGCCCCACTTGCCCTTGGGCGGCAGCGGCTGGCGCCGGATGTAGCCCTCGATCGCCTTGGAGACGTCCACCAGGCGGTTGTTCTTCTTCATCTGGGCGATGCCGGCCCACATCGAGCCCTCGGTCACCCGGCTGAGCATCTCGACCTCGGGGCGGACCTCGCCGACCGCGACGGTGATCGCCGAGTCGCCGTGCCAGCCGTCCAGGATGGCGCCGCAGTCGATCGAGATGATGTCGCCCTCCTGCAGCACCCGCTCGCCCGGGATGCCGTGCACGACCTCGTTGTTCACCGAGGCGCAGATCACGCCCGGGAACCACAGGCCGCCGTGGTGGGCGCGGAAGTTCGAGGTGGCACCGTGGTCGGTGATGACCTTGTCGGCGATGTCGTTGAGCTCCTGGGTGGTCACCCCGGGAGCGACCGCCTCGCGACAGGCCTTGAGCGCCTCGGCGACGACCAGCCCGGCCGCCCGCATCTTCGCGATCTGCTCGGGGGTCTTGATCTCCACCATCAGGTCACGCCTTCCAAGTCCGGATTACCACTGCCTACCACCGTACGACGTCGAAAACGGCCGGGCCGCCCGCTCCACGGGCGACCCGGCCGTCACGCGTACCTCGCCGAGCGAACTCAGCCGTTCTTCTTCAGCGCCTCGATCGCGCGCTGGGTGACCTCGTCCACCTTGCCGAGGGCCGAGATCGTCGCCACCAGGCCCTGCTGGACGTAGTAGTCGATGATCGGCTCGGTCTCCGTGTGGTAGACCTCCAGGCGCGTGCGCACCGCTTCCTCGGTGTCGTCCGAGCGCTGGTACAGCTCGCCACCGCACTCGTCGCAGACACCCTCCTCCTTCGGCGGGTTGTACGCGACGTGGAACACGTGGCTGCCGTTCTTGCGGCACAGGCGGCGGCCGGCGATCCGGCGCACCACCTCGTCCTCGGGGACCTCCAGGTCCAGCACGCCGTCCAGCACGATGCCCTGCTCGGCGAGGAACTCGTCGAGCGCCTTGGCCTGGCCCAGGTTGCGGGGGAAGCCGTCGAGCAGGAAGCCGTTGGCCGCGTCGGCCTGCAGCATGCGGTCCTTGGCCATCCCGATGGTGACCTCATCCGGTACCAGGCGACCCGCGTCCATGTAGCCCTTGGCCTCGAGCCCCAGCGGGGTGCCCTGACCGATGTTGGCGCGGAACAGGTCGCCGGTGGAGATGTGGGGGATGGACAGGGTCTTGGCGAGCAGGTGCGCCTGAGTACCCTTCCCGGCCCCGGGAGGACCAACGAGGACGATACGCATCAGCGGAGGAACCCTTCGTAATTGCGCTGCTGGAGCTGGCTCTCGATCTGCTTCACAGTTTCGAGTCCGACGCCGACGACGATGAGCACGCTGGTGCCGCCGAACGGGAAGTTGGTCTGCTGTCCGAAGGCGACCAGGGCGATCATCGGGATCAACGCGATCAGGCCCAGGTAGAGCGAACCCGGCCACGTGATTCGGGTCAGCACGTAGTTCAGGTACTCGGCCGTCGGACGGCCGGCCCGGATGCCCGGGATGAAGCCACCATACTTCTTCATATTGTCGGCAACTTCTTCGGGGTTGAAGGAGATGGCGACGTAGAAGAAGGCGAAGAAGACGATCAGCAGGAAGTAGGTGGCCATGTAGATCGGGTGGTCACCCTTGACGAAGTTCTGCTTGACCCACACCGCCCAGCCCGACTGGCTGTTGGTCAGCTGGACCACCAGCGCCGGGATGTACAGCAGCGACGAGGCGAAGATGACCGGGATGACACCGGCCTGGTTCACCTTGAGCGGGATGTAGGTCGAGGTGCCGCCGAAGGCCCGGCGGCCGATCATCCGCTTCGCGTACTGGACCGGGATCCGGCGCTGCGCCTGCTCGACGAAGATGACCAGCATCACAACGATGACGCCGACCGCGACCACGGAGAGGAACTCGACCCAGCCGCCGCCGATGGTGCCGGACTGCTTGATGGCCCACATCGAGGTCGGGAACTGCGCGGCGATCGAGGTGAAGATCAGCAGCGACATGCCGTTGCCGATGCCGCGGTCGGTGATCAGCTCGCCCAGCCACATGATGACCGTGGTGCCGGCCGTCATCGTGAGCACCATGACGGCGATCCGGAACACCGAGGTGTCCGGCACGATCTGGTTGCCCACCGGGCAGCCGGAGAACAGCGCACCGCTGGAGGCCGTCGCCACGATGCCGGTGCCCTGGAGCACGGCGAGCGCGATGGTCAGGTAGCGGGTGTACTGGGTGATCTTCGCGGTGCCGGCCTGGCCCTCCTTCTTCAACGCCTCCAGTCGCGGGATCACGACGGTGAGGAGCTGGAGGATGATGCTCGCGGTGATGTACGGCATGATGCCGAGCGCGAAGATCGTCAGCTGGAGGAGCGCGCCACCGCTGAACAGGTTGACGAGTCCGAAGAGGCCGTTGTTCTTGGTGTCCTTGATGCACTCGTTCACGGCCGTGAAGCTCACGCCCGGAATCGGAATGTGCGAGCCCAGCCGGAACAGCACCATGATGCCCAGCGTGAACAGCAGCTTCTTGCGCAGGTCGGGCGTCTGGAACGCCCGCGCGAACGCACTGAGCACGGTGCCTCCTGCGCCTCCCGCACGTCGTCGGCGGGAGGGTCGGTCCTGAATGGGGAGTTTTTGCGGTACGGGCCCCCGTACAGACGGCACAGGCGAGCCTACGCGCAGCCTACAAGGGAACTCCACGGACTCTAACAGTGCGCGGCCACTCGAAAGAAGCGCGTACCGTCCCTCCCCCACTCACGGGGGTACGGGATGCCCGGTTTTGCCACACAAAAGAACGAGGCCCGGTACCGGCTGATTTCGGCCCCGGAGTGAAAGCCGGGGTAAAAGCACGAGCCCCGCACCTCCCGAAGGAGGTGCGGGGCTCGAAGCCGGTTGTCGGCGGGTTCAGCGGGCTCAGACGAGCTCGGTGACCGTACCGCCGGCGGCCTTGATCTTCTCGGCGGCCGAGCCGGAGACGGCGTCGACCGTCACCTGCAGCGCAACCGAGACCTCGCCGGTGCCGAGCACCTTGACGAGGGAGTTCTTGCGAACCGCGCCCTTGGCGACCAGGTCCTCGACCGTGACGGCGCCACCCTGCGGGTAGAGCTCGGCCAGCTTGTCGAGGTTGACGACCTGGAACGTGATCTTGAACGGGTTCTTGAAGCCCTTCAGCTTCGGCAGGCGCATGTGGAGGGGCATCTGGCCACCCTCGAAGCGCTGCGGAACCTGGTAGCGGGCCTTGGTGCCCTTGGTACCACGACCGGCGGTCTTACCCTTGGAGCCCTCACCACGACCCACGCGGATCTTGTCGGTCTTGGCACCCGGGGCGGGACGCAGGTTGTGGATCTTGATCGGGTTGTCGCCCATGATCAGTCCACCTCCTCAACCGTCACCAGGTGACGGACCGTGTGGGCCATCCCGCGGATCTCGGGACGGTCCTCCTTCACCACGACGTCGTGCATGCGCTTGAGACCAAGCGAACGCAGGGTGTCACGGTGATTCTGCTTGCTACCGATGTACGACTTGGTCTGCGTGATCTTCAGGCGAGCCATCAGGCGCTCACCCCTGCAGCACGCGCCCGCAGCAGAGCGGCGGGGGCCACGTCCTCCAGCGGCAGGCCACGACGGGCGGCGATCTCCTCGGGGCGCACGAGGCCCTTCAGAGCAGCCACGGTGGCGTGCACGATGTTGATCGCGTTGTCCGAGCCGAGCGACTTCGACAGGATGTCGTGAATGCCGGCGCACTCCAGGACGGCGCGCACCGGACCACCGGCGATAACACCGGTACCGGGGGCGGCGGGCTTCAGCAGCACGACGCCGGCGGCCTTCTCACCCTGGATCGGGTGCGGGATGGTGCCCTGGATACGGGGGACCTTGAAGAAGTTCTTCTTGGCCTCCTCAACACCCTTGGCGATGGCGGCCGGAACCTCCTTCGCCTTCCCGTAACCGACACCCACGGTGCCGTCACCGTCGCCCACCACGACCAGCGCGGTGAAGCTGAAACGACGACCACCCTTGACAACCTTGGCGACACGGTTGATCGCGACAACGCGCTCGACGTAAGCGGTCTTCTCGACGGCGGGGGCGTTGCCCCGGTCGTCACGCTTACGGTCGCGCCGCTCGCCACCGCCGGTGCCACCGCCGGCGCCGCTACCGCGGCGCTGGGGTCCAGCCATTGGAATTACCTCTCTCGATTACGTCCGTCGACTGAGTCGACGAGCGGCTTAGAAGTCGAGCCCGGCCTCGCGAGCCGCGTCCGCCAGGGCGGCGATGCGGCCGGCGTACCGGTTGCCCGCGCGGTCGAAGACGACCGCCTCGATGCCGGCAGCCTTGGCGCGCTCGGCGACCAGGCTCCCGACCTTCTTGGCCAGCTCGGTCTTGTCGCCCTCGGCGCCCTTGATGGACACGTCGAGGGTGGACGCCGACGCCAGGGTGTGACCCTTGGCGTCGTCGATGACCTGGGCGACCATGTGACGGTTCGAGCGCGTCACGACGAGGCGCGGACGCACCTCGGTGCCGACGACGCGCTTGCGAACGCGGATCGCGCGGCGCTTGCGAGCGGCGCTCTTGTAGGCGTTGCCCTTGCCGATCTTGACAGAGACGCTCATCGCTTACTTACCACTCTTTCCGACCTTGCGGCGGATGACCTCGCCCGCGTACTTGACGCCCTTGGCCTTGTACGGGTCGGGCTTGCGCAGCTTGCGGATCTTCGCGGCGACCTCGCCGACCTTCTGCTTGTCGATGCCGTCCACGTGGAACTTGGTGGCCGACTCGACGACGAAGGAAATGCCCTCGGGGGCCTCGACCAGAATCGGGTGGCTGTAGCCCAGCTGGAACTCCATGTCGGAGCCCTTCGCCAGAACTCGGTAGCCGACACCGCTGATCTCCAGCGACTTGCGGTAGCCCGCGGTCACGCCGGTGATCATGTTCGCCACCAGCGTGCGGGAAAGGCCGTGCAGGGCCTTCGACTGACGCTCGTCGTTGGGGCGGGTGACGACCAGGTTGCCGTCCTCGCCCTTACCGATCTCGATCGGCGCGGCGACAACGTGGGTGAGGGAGCCCTTGGGGCCCTTCACCGAGACCGCCTGGCCATCGATGGTGACGTCCACGCCGGCGGGAACCGGGATGGGCAGCCGTCCAATGCGCGACATTGCTGTACCTCCGTTTCCCGAATTACCAGACGTAGGCGAGAACTTCTCCGCCTACGCCCTTCTTGGCAGCCTGCTTGTCGGTGAGGAGACCCGAGGACGTGGAGATGATCGCCACGCCCAGGCCGCCGAGCACCTTCGGCAGGTTGGTGGACTTTGCGTAGACCCGCAGGCCCGGCTTGCTGATCCGCTTGATGCCAGCGATCGAGCGCTCACGGTTGGGACCGAACTTGAGCTCGATGGTCAGCTTCTTGCCGACCTCGCCCTCAGCGGGCTCCTCAACCTTGTAGGAGGAGATGTACCCCTCCTGCTGCAGGATCTGGGCGACGTGCGCCTTGATCTTGCTGGCCGGCATCGCCACAGAGTCGTGGTACGCCGAGTTAGCGTTACGCAGACGCGTGAGCATGTCTGCGATGGGGTCGGTCATGGTCATGATGGCCTCAGGCCTCTCTCGCCGTGGTTTCTCCGCGCCAGGTCCCCCTGCCGCACTCCGGGGAGTGCGGCAGGGGCACAGACGCAGGGGACCTGCGGCGTCGTAAGACTGGGTGCGAGCCCTCCGAAGAGGGTCGACGGCAGCTATGGAGCTACCGCGACAGGGGGCCCGACCTCACTACCCTACGGGATTCCGTACGCAGCCCCAAAAAAGGGGCTCTGTGGGGTCGGGCACACCTGCTTCGCTATGGCGTTACCGCGAGGTCCTGGTTACCAGGAGCTCTTGGTCACGCCCGGCAGCTCGCCGCGGTGCGCCATCTCACGAAGGCAGACACGGCACAGGCCGAACTTGCGGTACACCGAGTGCGGACGGCCGCAGCGCTGGCACCGGGTGTAGGCCCGGACGCCGAACTTCGGCTTCCGCTCGGCCTTCGCGATGAGGGACTTCTTCGCCATGTGTTACGCCTCCTTGAACGGGAAGCCCAGAGCGCGCAGGAGCGCCCGGCCCTCGTCGTCGGTCTGGGCGGTGGTCACGACGGTGATGTCCATACCGCGCTGACGGTCGACCTTGTCCTGGTCGATCTCGTGGAACATGACCTGCTCGGTCAGACCGAAGGTGTAGTTGCCACGGCCGTCGAACTGCTTCGGGGAGAGGCCACGGAAGTCACGGATTCGCGGCAGGGCCAGCGAAACCAGACGGTCCAGGAACTCCCACATGCGGTCACCACGGAGGGTGACGTGGGTGCCGATCGGCTGGCCCTCGCGCAGCTTGAACTGCGCGATGGACTTACGAGCCTTGGTCACGGCCGGCTTCTGACCGGTGATCGCGGTCAGGTCGCGGATCGCGCCCTCGATCAGCTTGCTGTCACGGGCGGCCTCGCCGACACCCATGTTGACGACGACCTTGACCAGGCCGGGCGTCAGCATGACGTTCTCGTACGAGAACTGCTCCTGCAGCTGACCCTTGATCTCGGAGTTGTAACGCTCCTTGAGGCGGGGGGTCACCTTCTCAACAGACGTCTCAGACATCAGATGTCCTCACCGGTTCGCTTGGCAACGCGGATCTTGTTGCCCTCGTCGTCGAAGCGGTAGCCAACGCGGGTGACGACCTTCTTGCCGTCCTTCTCCACGACCAGCTGGACGTTGGAGACGTGCACCGGGGCCTCGACGGTGACAATGCCACCCTGAGTGCCCGGACCCGGCTTGGTGTGCTTCTTGACCCGGTTGACACCCTCGACCAGGACCTTGTTCTCAGCCGGCATGGCCTGGATGACCTTGCCCTGCTTGCCCTTGTCCTTGCCGGTGATGACCTGGACCAGGTCACCCTTCTTGATCTTCATGCTGTTCGCCATGAGTTAGAGCACCTCCGGCGCAAGCGAGATGATCTTCATGAACTTCTTGTCACGCAGCTCGCGGCCCACCGGGCCGAAGATGCGGGTGCCACGGGGGTCACCATCGGTGTTCTTCAGAACGACCGCGGCGTTCTCGTCGAAGCGGATGTACGAGCCATCCGGACGACGACGCGACTTCACGGTACGGACGACGACGCACTTGACGACGTCACCCTTCTTGACCGAACCGCCGGGGATCGCGTCCTTGACGGTCGCGACGATGACGTCCCCGATACCGGCGTAGCGGCGACCGGAACCACCGAGAACGCGGATGCAAAGGATTTCCTTCGCGCCCGTGTTGTCGGCGACACGCAGTCGCGACTCCTGCTGGATCACAGCTTTCTCCTGATCGTCAACGAGAGCTGACGGGCCGGCCGCTGCTCACACCAGCGCCCGCGAGGGACCTGGTGCACATACGGCCGTACCGCATCAACTTCGTTACTTGGCCTTCTCGAGGATCTCGACGACGCGCCAGCGCTTCGTCGCGGACAGCGGGCGGGTCTCCGCGAGGAGCACCCGGTCGCCGATGCCGCAGGCGTTCGCCTCGTCGTGCGCCTTCAGCTTGTTCGTACGGCGGATGACCTTGCCGTACAGAGCGTGCTTGACGCGGTCCTCGACGGCGACGACGACGGTCTTGTCCATCTTGTCGCTGACGACGAGACCCTCACGGGTCTTGCGGAAACCGCGCGTCTCGTTGGTGTTCTCAGTCATCAGGCGCTCTCCACCGTCTCGATGCCCAGCTCGCGCTCGCGCATCAGGGTGTAGATCCGCGCGATGTCCTTACGGACGAGCTTGAGCCGTCCGTGGTTGTCGAGCTGCCCGGTCGCCGCCTGGAAGCGGAGGTTGAACAGCTCCTCCTTGGCCTCACGGAGCTTGGCAACGAGACCCTCGTTGTCCAGCTCGCGGAGGTCAGCAGCCTTGGTGCCGGCCGACATCAGCTCTCACCTGCCTCGCGCCGGATGATCCGGCACTTCATCGGGAGCTTGTGAGCTGCGCGGGTCAGCGCCTCACGAGCCACCTTCTCGTTGGGGTACGACAGCTCGAACATGACCCGACCCGGGTGCACGTTCGCGATCCACCACTCGGGCGAACCCTTACCGGAACCCATGCGGGTCTCGGCCGGCTTCTTGGTGAGCGGGCGGTCCGGGTAGATGTTGATCCAGACCTTGCCGCCACGCTTGATGTGACGGGTGACGGCGATACGAGCGGACTCGATCTGCCGGTTCGTCACGTAGGCCGGGGTGACGGCCTGGATGCCGTACTCGCCGAACGCGAGCTCGGTGCCACCCTTGGCAGCGCCGCGGCGCTTCGGGTGGTGCTGCTTGCGGTGCTTGACCCTACGGGGGATCAGCATTGGGGTCAGGCCTCCGTTCCGGTGTTCTCGGCAGCCGGAGCCTCGGCGGCCGCGGCCGCGGGGGCCTCGGCAGCGGCGGGGCGACGGCCACGGCCACCGCGCTCGCCACCACGGCGCTCGCCACCGCGGGCGGGACGACCACCCTCGGGACGGGCCGGGCGGTTGCCCGAGCGGGCAGCGGCGTTCTCAGCGCGGACCTCGGCGATGTTCTTGACGTCGCCCTTGTAGATCCAGACCTTCACACCGATGCGGCCGAAGGTGGTCTTGGCCTCGAAGAAGCCGTAGTCGACGTTCGCGCGCAGGGTGTGCAGCGGCACACGGCCCTCGCGGTAGAACTCCGAACGGCTCATCTCGGCGCCGCCGAGACGACCGGAGCACTGGACCTTGATGCCCTTGGCGCCGGACTTCATGGTGCCCTGCATCGACTTGCGCATGGCACGACGGAAGGAGACGCGGGAGGACAGCTGCTCCGCGACGCCCTGAGCCACGAGCTGGGCGTCCAGCTCGGGGTTCTTGACCTCGAGGATGTTCAGCTGGACCTGCTTGCCGGTCAGCTTCTCGAGGTCGCCGCGGATGCGGTCGGCCTCGGTGCCACGACGCCCGATGACGATGCCGGGACGGGCGGTGTGGATGTCAACGCGGACGCGGTCGCGGGTGCGCTCGATCTCGACCTTGGAGATGCCGGCGCGCTCCATGCCCTTCGTCATCATGCGACGAATGGCAACGTCTTCCTTGACGTAGTCCTTGTACAGCTTGTCGGCGTACCAGCGGGACTTGAAGTCCGTGCTGATGCCGAGGCGGAACCCGTGCGGGTTAACCTTCTGGCCCATTACCGGGTCCCTTCCTTGCTGCTGACGACCACGGTGATGTGGCTGGTCCGCTTGCGGATCCGGTAGGCACGACCCTGCGCACGCGGACGGAACCGCTTCAGGGTCGGACCCTCGTCAACGTACGCCTCGCTGATGACGAGGTCGTCCACGTTGGAGTGGTTGTAGTTGTGCGCGGCGTTGGCGATGGCGCTGTCGAGCACCTTGCCGACCGGCACGGTGGCGGCCTGCGGAGCGAAACGCAGGACGGCCTGGGCCTCCGTGGCCGGCAGGCCACGGATGAGGTCCACCACGCGGCGGGCCTTCATGGGCGTGACGCGGATGTACCGCGCCTGGGCCCTGGCTTCCATGGTTGTCCCCTTGCTGGTGTAAGTCATTGAGTCGGTAATCTCGCTGGCGACTAGCGACGCTTCGACTTGCGGTCGTCCTTGACGTGACCGCGGAAGGTACGCGTCGGCGCGAACTCGCCGAGCTTGTGGCCGACCATCGACTCGGTGACGAACACCGGGACGTGCTTACGGCCATCGTGCACCGCGATCGTGTGGCCGAGCATGGCCGGGAAGATCACGGAGCGACGGGACCAGGTCTTGATGACGTTCTGGGTACCCGCCTCGTTCTGAGCGTCCACCTTCTTGAGAAGGTGGCCGTCGATGAAGGGGCCCTTCTTGAGACTGCGCGGCATCTGACCTGCTCCTAGCGCTTCTTGTTGGTCTTGCGGCGGCGCACGATGAGAGCGTCCGACGCCTTCTTCGGGCGACGGGTGCGACCCTCCTTCTGGCCCCACGGCGAGACCGGGTGGCGGCCACCAGAGGTCTTACCCTCACCACCACCGTGCGGGTGGTCGATCGGGTTCATGGCGACACCACGCACGGTCGGGCGGACGCCCTTCCAGCGCATACGGCCGGCCTTGCCCCAGTTGATGTTCGACTGCTCGGCGTTGCCGACCTCGCCGACGGTGGCGCGGCAGCGCGCGTCGACCAGGCGGATCTCACCGGAGGGCATGCGCAGGTGCGCCATCTTGCCCTCACGCGCCAGCAGCTGGATGCCGGAGCCCGCGGAGCGGGCCAGCTTGGCACCGCCGCCGGGACGCAGCTCCACCGCGTGGATGGTGGTACCGACCGGGATGTTGCGCAGCGGCAGGTTGTTGCCCGGCTTGATGTCGGCGCCAGGGCCGTTCTCAATCCGGTCACCCTGCGCGATGCCACGCGGCGCGATGATGTAGCGCTTCTCGCCGTCCAGGTAGTGCAGGAGCGCGATGCGCGCGGTGCGGTTCGGGTCGTACTCGATGTGCGCGACCTTCGCCGGCACGCCGTCCTTGTCGTGACGACGGAAGTCGATCACGCGGTAGGCGCGCTTGTGGCCGCCACCCTGGTGGCGAACGGTGATCCGACCGGCGTTGTTACGGCCGCCCTTGCTGTGCAGGGGGCGAACCAGCGACTTCTCCGGGGTGGACCGCGTGATCTCTACGAAGTCGGCCACGCTGGAGCCACGACGGCCCGGCGTAGTCGGCTTGTACTTGCGGATGCCCATTTGGCTCTCTCGTCCTCGTCCTTATCGACGATCACGATCCCCGTTAGGAGACCGGACCACCGAAGATGTCGATGCGGTTGCCCTCAGCCAGCGTCACGATGGCGCGCTTGGTGTCCTTGCGCTTGCCAAAGCCCGTCTTGGAGCGCTTGCGCTTGCCCTGACGGTTGAGCGTGTTGACGGACTCGACCTTGACCGAGAAGACCGCCTCGACGGCCTGCTTGATCTGGGTCTTGTTGGCACCGGGCGACACGACGAACGTGTACTTGTTCTCGTCGAGGAGCGAGTAGCTCTTCTCCGAGATGACCGGCTTCACCAGGACGTCACGGGGGTCCGTGAACGTCTTGCTCGTGATCTCTGCAGCCATCAGGCGGCGCTCCCTTCGAGCTCGCCCTCAGCAGCCACGGCCTTGGCGGACGCGGCCGGACCGGCCACGAAACGCTCGAAGGCGGCCTGGGTGAAGACCACATCGTCGGAGACGAGCACGTCGTAGGTGTTCAGCTGACCGGCGTCCAGGATGTGGACGTTCGGCAGGTTGCGAGCGGACTTGAGGCCCAGCTCGTCCGAACGCTCGACGACCAGGAGGACGTTCTTGCGCTCGGTGATCTTGCCGAACAGGCCCTTGGCGGCCTTGGTCGACGGCGCCTCGGTCGCGGTCACGTCGGTGATGACGTGAATGCGGTTGTGGCGGGCCCGGTCGGTGAGCGCACCGCGCAGGGCGGCGGCGATCATCTTCTTCGGGGTCCGCTGCGAGTAGTCACGCGGCACGGGACCGTGCACGACGCCACCGCCGGCGAACTGCGGCGCACGGGTCGAGCCCTGACGGGCGCGGCCGGTGCCCTTCTGGCGGTACGGCTTCTTGCCGCCACCGCGGACCTCGGCGCGAGTCTTGGTCTTGTGGGTGCCCTGACGGGCCGCAGCGAGCTGCGCCACGACGACCTGGTGCATCAGCGGAACGCTGACCTTCGCGTCGAAGATCTCGGCCGGCAGCTCGAGGCTGCCGGTCTTGTCACCCGAGGGCGACAGGATGTCAATGGTGCTCATATCCTCACAGCCCCTTCGCCGCGGTGCGGACGAGGATGAGGCCGCCGTTCGGGCCCGGGATTGCGCCCTTGATCAGGAGCAGCCCCTTCTCCGCGTCAACGGCATGGATGGTCAGGTTCTGGGTGGTCACACGCTCGTGGCCCATCCGGCCGGCCATCCTCACGCCCTTGAACACGCGACCCGGGGTGGCGCAGCCACCGATCGAGCCGGGCGAGCGGTGCTTGCGCTGCACACCGTGACCGGCGCCGAGGCCCCGGAAGTTGTGGCGCTTCATGACACCGGCGAAGCCCTTGCCCTTGGAGGTGCCGGTCACGTCGACCTTGACACCCGCCTCGAACAGCTCGGCGGTGATCTCCTGGCCCAGGGTGTACTCGGAGGCGTCCGAGGTACGGAGCTCGACCAGGTGGCGACGGGGGGTGACACCGGCCTTGGCGAAGTGGCCCGCGAGGGGCTTGTTCACCTTGCGGGGGTCGATCTCGCCGAAGCCGATCTGGACGGCGTCGTAGCCGGCCGGGCTGTCGGCGGTGTGGACCTGGGTCACGACATTGGGCCCAGCCTTGACGACGGTCACCGGAACGACCCGGTTGTTCTCGTCCCAGACCTGGGTCATGCCGAGCTTCTCGCCCAGGATGCCCTTAATCTGCTTAGCCATCTTCGGTGCGCCTCTCAGAGCTTGATCTCGATGTCGACGCCAGCCGGCAGGTCGAGACGCATGAGCGAGTCAACCGTCTTCGGCGTGGGGTCGAGGATGTCGATCAGACGCTTGTGAGTGCGCATCTCGAAGTGCTCGCGCGAGTCCTTGTACTTGTGCGGCGAGCGGATGACGCAGTACACGTTCTTCTCAGTGGGCAGCGGCACCGGGCCTGCGACCTGCGCACCAGTACGGATCACCGTCTCGACGATCTTCTTCGCCGAGGAATCGATGACCTCGTGGTCGTAGGCCTTGAGCCGGATGCGGATCTTCTGTCCCGCCATGGCTACTCAGTAGTCCTTTGTCCTTAGTCACTGCACGACCCTCCTCCGACCCCCGCGCTCGGGCGTGTCGCACTCGCGCTTGCAAAAAACCGGTGAAGTACTTCGTCGGTTTCAAACTTTCGGGGTGGGGGTGGCCGGGCCGAGGCCCCGCACACGCTTCCCGGAAGATTCCCGTACTTTCGCCCCGCAGCTGCCGTGGCGTAGAACTCACGCTTGACGGCCATCACGGGAACGACGAGTACATGGGACTCGCTTCCAGTCCTCCCGGCGGGAGGCGCGCAGCATCGGCACTCAACCGAGCAACTTGGACATACTGCCACATGGAGCAGCCCGGATGCCAATCGGGGCCGGTGAGGCGTACCTCACCGGCCCCGAAGGGGTGGAACCGCAGCTCAGCCCTTGCGCCAGAGCACCCAGCCGCGCTCCATGTTGTACTTCGCGACGTGCCAGCCCGGGAGCGGCTTCTGCCAGCTGGACTCCGGCTTGGTGCCCGGGTCCTTGGAGACGGCCAGCAGGATCGCGGTGGCCGACTCCGGCGGGGTGTTGCCGTTCTTCACGTTGCTGGTCCAGACCCGGCCCCAGTAGACCTCGAAGGCCAGCGACATCCGGCTGCCCCAGTCGAGGTCCCAGTCCAGGACCACGTTGTCGCCCTTGCCCAGGCCGGCCTCCTTGGGCAGGCCGACGGCCTCGTACTTGCGGAACTTGGAGTGCGGCTCGGCGATGTTGTTGGTGACGGCGACCGTCGCGTAGGCCGCGAAGAGCGTCAGGCAGCCCACCACGGCCGCGATGATCCGGCGGCCGCCGACCACCCGCAGCAGCAGGCAGGCGCCCAGCACGGCGAGCGCGCCGAAGGTCGTGCGGCCCATGTGCAGGCCGTCGTAGGTCGAGGAGAGGAACTGGGCGTCCGGCACCGTCCACGGGATGATCCAGACGTTGAGCTTGCGCCCCGCGTACTCGGTGACGGCGAGCCCGGTGATCCCGACGACCACCGTGCCGAGCGCGGCCAGCTGCAGCAGCCGGCGCTTCCCGGCCCGGAACAGCACGACCAGGCCGACCACCATGAACACCGGCACCAGCACGGCGCAGTACCGGGCGTACACCCAGTTGTCGACGCGGTTGTCGTCCGCGAGGCCCGCGGCGGAGGCCAGCGCGGTGCCGCACAGCAGGGCGACCATGACGAAGGAGACCACCCGGTCGGCCGCCGTGGAGCGGCGGTGGAACACCGCCACCACGCACAGCACGAAGGCGATCGCGCCCAGGCCGTAGGTGGAGGTCATGAAGTA
Source organism: Kitasatospora sp. NPDC059146 (assembly GCF_042786665.1). NCBI lineage: Bacteria > Bacillati > Actinomycetota > Actinomycetes > Kitasatosporales > Streptomycetaceae > Kitasatospora > Kitasatospora sp. NPDC059146. The sequence goes on from NZ_JBHZCY010000012.1 coordinate 73,300, forward strand.
CCACAGCTCGCCGAGGGTCCGGACGACGATCGTGGTGGTGTACTTGCCGTTCTCGAGGTTGTCGAAGACCTTGTTGCCGACCCCCGCGCCCGGGACGTCCTTGAACTGGGCCGTGACGTAACCGTCCAGCAGCTTGGTGCCCAGGTAGGCCACCGCGAGCGCGCCGAGCCCGGCCAGCGAGGCGAGCCGCGGCGCCCAGCCGATGACGAGCACCACCAGCAGGGCCAGTGCGGTCAGCGCCACGACCACGCCGCCGCGGTCGTGGGTGGCCATCGAGTAGCCGGCGGCCAGGCTCATCGCGGCCGCGTACAGCGCGCGGCGGCGGGTCGATCCGGGCGAGAGCCAGCCGTGCATCGAGATCAGCCAGATCAGCAGGAGCACCGGGAGGACGGCGTCCGTCATCACGAACTGGGAGTAGAAGATCACCGGCGGCACCAGCGCGACGGCGGACCCGGCGAGGAACGCCTGCGGCCGGGACAGCCCCAGGCGGCGGGCCGCCGCGAAGGCCAGCGGGAAGACCAGCGCGTTGAGCACCGCGTTGATCACCATGATCAGGTGGTACGCGGTGTCCGGGTTGTCGGCTATCCGGAGCGCCGGCGAGATCAGCAGCGGGTAGCCGCCGGGGATGATCACGCCGGTGGGCATCTCGGAGGCCGGCTTGCCGGCCAGCACCCGCGCGATCGCGAGGTAGCCGTCCTCGTCCGCGTGCACCGACGGGTAGTAGTTGTGGATCGACAGCGACAGCCGGAACGCCGTCTGCGCGAGGTAGCCGAGCAGCACGGCCGCCGGCCAGAACCAGCGGTGGGCGGCGAGGACCCGCAGCCGCAGGAGCGCGGCCGGAGGAGCCTTCGGCTCGGCGGTCCCGTTCCCGTCACCGCCCTCCTTCAATGTCCGCCCGTCGGTCGCATGGGCAGAATCGATCAGCGGCTGCACCGGGACACTTCCCTCGTTGTTGGAACCAGCACTTGTCATGTCTTTTTCACAGGTGCCCGCGAGTCGCCCACACGCACCCCCAGTCGTTGGATCGCACGGGAAGTCTGCCATGCGGCCCGGTGTGGAGTCATCGTGATCATCCGGTGGACCAGGTGCGTCCGAACCGGTGCCGCCCGTCCGACCGCGTCCGCGAAACGGCCCGCCGGCCCGCGCCGCCCTTCCTTCCGGACAACGCGGAGCCGACGGCCCGGCGTTCAGCACCGCCCCGCCGCGGACCGGGTCAGCTGCTGCGGACGGCGCGGCCGACCATAGCGCCGGCGTGGGCGAAGTCACCCGCGCCGAGGCGCCCGGCGGCGACCATCAGGGCGTGCAGCCGGGAGGAGAGGTGGAGGTCGGCCGAGCGGGCCGCGGCGTTCCAGCCCTTGGCCCGCAGCTCCTTGGCGATCAGGGTGTAGTACTGGAGCTCCTCGTCGAAGCGCTTGCCGTCCTTGACCCGGTTCGAGGAGTCGCTGGCCTGGTGGCGGCGGTAGCGGAACACCTCGCGCTCGTCGACCAGCAGGTTGCCGCCCTCCATCAGCATGTCGACCATGAACGCCAGGTCGTGCACGGCGTCGATGTCCGGGCGGTACGGGATCTTCGACAGCGCGGACTGCCGGTACAGCAGCGACGGGGTGTACAGCCAGTTCCCGGACAGCAGGCTCTTCACCGCGTCCTCGCCGCTGATCAGGCCGGCCTTGCGGGCCGGGGCGGCGATCCGGCGCTTGACCTTGTCACCGATGCCGAGCGACGGCACCAGGTTCCCGTCGCTGTCCATCACCTTGACGCCCGGCTGGACCGCGATCGCCTTCGGGTCGGCCTTCATCCGCTCCAGGACGACGTCCAGGTAGTTCGGCTCCAGCAGGTCGTCGGCGCCCATCATCGAGACGAACTCGCGCTCGGCCAGGGTCGACGCCTTGTAGGTGTTGCCGTTGGGGCCCAGCCGCTCCTCGTTGCGGACGTAGCGGATCCGCTCGTCGTCCAGGCCCTCGATGTACTCCAGCGCCCGGTTGCCCGGGTACTGGTCGTCCACCACGGTCAGCCGCCAGTCCTGCTGGTGCTGCGCCCGGATGCTGTCGATGGTGGCGAACAGGTACTCCGGGTCGCCGTAGTACGGGATGACGAAATCGACGCTCATGACGGCGCCGCACCTCCTGGTCCTGGATCACGCTTCGGTGCCGCCCGGCCGCGGCCGCCGGGCGGGTCAAGTCAACCAGCTTTTTTCGAACGACCGCGTCGGCCGGGGTCGGCAGTGGCGGAGGGCCGGTCCCGAACGGGACCGGCCCTCCGCCACTGGTACTGCGCTGTGGTGACCGCCCGGGATCAGTGCTCGGAGCCGACCGGGGCGTTGAGCCGGTCGTTGTTGTGCCGGACACCCTCGGTGATGGCCACGGTGCGGGCCAGGTCGGTGATCTTCTTCTCCAGCGAGCGGAAGCGCAGGTAGGTGTTGAGGGTCAGGAAGCCCATGGCGATGACCATCAGGTAGAGCACCAGGTCGGTGCCGCGGCCGACGCCCAGCGCGGTGGCCAGCTTGGTCACGCCGCTCGGCCACAGGATCGCGACGACGTTGACGATCACGAACAGCGTGAAGGCGATGCGCTTCCACGCCCGGGTGTTCGCCTTGTCCCAGCGCCAGACGAAGACGAGCGCCATGGCCACCGCGGCCACGACCAGGATGAGCTGGATCCAGAGGTGGTTCATCGGCCGTTACGCTCCCGCAGCGAGATGTCGAAGAGGATGTTCACGCCGTTGATCAGGGACTGGCCCTTGGCGCGCGAGTAGTCGGTGTAGAGGATGTCCACCGGAACCTCGGCGACCCGCAGGTCCGAGCCGGCGAGGAAGGAGACGATCTCCGAGGCGTGCGCCATGCCGTTCATGGTGATCTTGATCCGGCCGGCGGCCTCGCGGTTCATCACCCGCAGCCCGTTGTGCGCGTCCGTGAGCTTGAGCTTGCGGGCGGTCGGGCTGACCGCGGCGGCGGTGCGGAGCACCACCCGCTTGATCCACGGCACCTGGCCGGTCTGCTCGATGAAGCGGGAGCCGAGGACGATGTCGGCCTCGCCCTCGCGCAGCAGCGCCACCATCTTCTCGACGTCGGCGGTCTGGTGCTGGCCGTCCGCGTCGAAGGTCGCGAAGTACTCGGCGCCCTCCTGGGCGAGCGCGTACTTGAGACCGGTCTGGAGCGCGGCGCCCTGCCCCAGGTTGACCGGGTGCCGCACCAGGTGGGCGCCGGTCGTCATGACGTGCTCGGCCGTGTCGTCGGTGCAGCCGTCGTCGATCACCACGATGTTCGGGAAGGTCTTGCGTGCCCCCTCCACGACGTCGGCGATCACCTGGCCTTCGTTGTAGGCCGGGATCACCAGCCAGACGTTGTCATACTCGGACACAGGTGCTCCATGCTTGGCGAACGGCACGGCGGCCCGTGCCTCGGGTCTGTCTATCGGTGCTGGTCATGGTGTCTGGGCCCACCCTCAGGAGGTCCGCAGCGGCTCTGCCGCGGACCGGTCTGCCGACACGGCAGCGGGGCGGGAGGGGAAGGCACGGTACAGCGACCACAACATCAGGACGGCACTGACCAGTGAGCCCGCCAGGTACGCGAGCTCTGCCCGGAGACCCACATCGCCCGGTGCGAGCGCGACAGCCACCAATGCTACGGAACCGGCGGTCCAACCGACCAGTTGGCGGCGGTGCTGGGCGCTCGACATCAGCGCCTGGCCGAAGACCGTCGCCAGGACGTAGCAGAGCGTTCCGAAGACCAGCCAGACGAAGTCCAGCGGGCCGAGCACGTCCTTGGCGTTGAACAGCAGCGGGTTGAGCTTGGAGCCGAGCACGATCACCGGCAGGCCGCCGCCGATGCACATCGCGGCGACGATCGCGGTGGTACGGGTCAGCACCTTGCGGAACTCGGCGTGGTCGCCGGCCGCGGCGGCGCCGGAGAGCGCGGAGACCATCGAGGCCTGCAGGGCGCTGTAGGCGAACAGCGGCGCCCGGGCCATCACCACCGCCTGGCCGATCGCGAACACCAGCGCGTCGGAGGCCTCGGAGTGGTTCGGAGAGAGCAGGCGCACGCAGACCACGGTCGCGTTGACCACCAGCTGGCTCAGCATCACCGAGGCGATCAGCAGGCCGAGGCCGCCGGTCAGCTGCTTCCAGGGCACCTCCGGGCCGGGGGTGCGGTCCGCGAGGGTGCCGCGCAGGCCGATCAGCGAGGCGGCCAGCGGGGAGACGAAGAGGATCAGGCCGAAGGCCAGCGCCGAGTGCAGGCCGGCCGCCGCGGCCACCGCGGCCAGGCCGATCCGCAGCCCGCCGTCGACCGCCAGCTGCGTGCCGTACGGGCCGAACAGCCCGAGGCCGGCCAGGGCACCGCGGGCCACCGAGCTCACCGCGAGGCCGGCCAGGCCGCCGGCCAGGGCGACCACCAGTGCCTTGTCCCCGCTGAACAGCAGGTCGGCGACCGGGCCCGCGGCCGCGGCCAGCAGTGCGCACACCGCGACCAGGAGTGCCATCGCGAGGAGCAGCATCCGGCGCACCGCGGGCAGTGCCCCGTGTCCGGCCACCTTGCGGGCGGCCACCAGCCGGGTCAGTTCGAGTTCGACCGGCTGGAAGAGTCCCCACCCCACGGACATCACGATGGTCCAGAGCATGGTGACGTTGGCCTTGCCCACGGCACTCAGGCTGTAGCCCACGAGCGCCATGTAGACGTACGCCGAAGCTCCGAGCACGACCGTGCCACCGACCACGAGCCGCGCCCCCGGGGGAAGCGCCCCAAGCAGCTTGGCGATCGGGTTCTTCATCACATGACCACCGAATTCACCGGCCGGCCGTGCAGCACGCCTCCGCACGAGGCCGGCCAAGCCGTGCGATTGCTGTGAATAGTAGCGGGTGGCCGTGAATGCTCGGTGCGCGCGGGCGTTCCCTCGGACGCCATCTCAGACGGTCCCGGGGAACGTACGGCCCCACGGCTGGGTCCAGAGGATCCCCTGATCGCTCACGACGTCGACCGTGACGCCGTTCTTGGCCAGGTCCCGCTTGATCCGCTCCCCCACGGAACGGTCGGCGGTCAGGATGGTCGGCGTCGGGTGCGGCGCGGGGAGCTTCTCGATGGCGCCCTTCAACCTGCCGAGGGAGCGCTGGTAGTCCTCCTCCTTCGCCTGCGGACCGCCGATGCCCACCCAGTGGATGTCGTACAGCGCCTTCATGTCACCGCCGCGCCGGTTCATCAGCGAGGCGAGCCAGGTGGCCTTGAGGTTCTTGACCTCGTCGTTGGAGACCAGCGCGATCACCGGTCCGTCGCTGCGCAGGGCCCGCAACCCGTCCATGCCCTTGGGGCCCATGTCGGTCTCGGCCTCGCCGCGGCTCCAGACCACCAGCGGGTTGTTGGACCACGCGGAGGGAGCCTCCTTGGTGGCCAGGAAGCCCCACTGCACGTTGGCGAAGAGACTCAGCGCGGCGGCGACCGTCAGCCCGGAGAGCGCGAGCTCGCCCAGGCGCCGGCTCAGCGTGTTCCCGGTGCCCCGGTGGGGTGTCTGGAGGACCGCCCCGACCGCGCCGATCGACACCAGGGCGACCACGACGCCCACCGCCGTCATCTTGTGGAAGTAGTACGAGTACTTCTCGATGGTCTGCAGCTGGTAGACCGCGAAGGCGCTGAGCAGGCCGCCGGTGCCGAGCAGCACCGCCAGGTGCGCCCGCCCGGTGGCGGTGCGGCGGTTGCGCGGCATGGCCGCCGCCAGCAGGCCGAGCAGCCCGCCGCCGATCAGGATCGAGCGGTCCGCGGCGACGCTCGGGCCGCTCATGTTCGAGGCGTCGGCGACGTTCAGGTCGCCCATCACCGACAGGACGCTCGGCAGCGCGGCCACGCCCAGCGCGCACGCCAGTGCGCCGAGCGTCCACCACCAGCGCCCGGCGAACCTGCGCCGGTGCACCACCAGCGCGCCCAGCAGCGGCACGCCGACGAACGCGCCGTAGATGTTGTACGTGTAGGTGACGGAGATCAGCCCGGCGGAGGCGGCCAGCACGAACTCGGTGCGGCCCATCGCCGGCCGGATCAGCACCGCGAAGGCGAGCGCGATCAGCAGCAGGCCGATGAAGGTCGAGTCGAAGCCGTGGACCAGCAGGTCCAGGTAGTTGGTGGAGAACATGATCGCGCCGACGGTCGCGCAGACCGCCGCCGCCCGCCAGCCGCGCAGCCGCGGCCCGCCGATCCAGCGCGCCGCCCAGACCAGCACGGTGCAGAACAGCGCGTACGCCACCAGCAGGTACAGGAAGTACCGGTTCATGGTGTGGATCATGTCGCCGGGGTCGGCGGCGGAGTGGACCAGCCCGTCGATCCAGGCCAGCAGGAAGTGCGAGCCCTGCGGGTAGGTCACCTCGGACGGCGGGATCAGGTAGGACCTGGCTGCCTCCTGGTGGAGGAAGGCGAAGCCCCCGACCCCCTGGATGCCGGAGAAGAAGGAGAAGTGCGAGAGCCGGTCCTCCGCCGTGGCGAAGAAGGCGACCCGCTCCGCGGCCGACGCACCGGCGACCGGGTGGAACAGGTAGTGCCACATCCCGGCGAAGGTGCCCACCACCAGCAGGTCCGACCAGCGGAAGCGCAGCGGCAGCCGGGGGGCGCGCCGGGCGGCCCATGCGGCCGTGGTCAGCACGCTGAACAGCACACCGCTGGTGGCCGTCGGCGACATGCCCCAGGGCCAGAGCGAGAAGGCCAGGCCGAAGGCCAGCACCGCGCCGACCAGGATCAGCCCGGCGACGAAGAGCCGGTCGAGCAGCACACCGCCGACCCTGATCACGGCGGCGACCGCGAGCAGCAGCAGCGGCAGCAGCACGACGCCCAGGTGCAGCGCGACCAGGCCGGCCGGCACCAGCCAGGACAGGGCGAGCCCGCCTGCCAGGACGAACGGGTTGCGCCGCGGCCGTCTGCTGTCGGCGGGCGGGGACGGCGGTCCCGATGGCACGGTTCTGTGCCCGGTCTCGCTGTCGGGTGAGCTCTGTATGGTCGACACGGTGCCGTGCCCCTCCGGTCAAGTCCCTGCCGCCCGTCTCCCCCCTACCGGGTCCGGACTTCCGCCACCGTCTGCGGGCAGGCTGCAAGCGCCCAGCATACCGAGGGCCCCATTGGTCCAGACCTCCCAGGGGCCCTGTGGGCCGCCTGCGAACCACCGGGCGCGCACACGGTCCGTCCGCCCCGGGAACGCCGGACGGTCGGCGGTGGAGCGGATCCCCTGGTCAGGCCCCGGAGCGGTCCGGCTGCCCGGCGGATCCGCCCCGGAAGACCCAGACCTTCAACAGGACGAACCGGGCGACCGTGGCCAGCCCGTTGGCGACGACCAGCCCGCCGACCTCCACCGGCCGGGAGGCGTCCGGCACCACCCGGTCGAGCAGGGCGAGCACCCCGGAGCTGAGGCCGAGCCCGATCAGGAAGGCGACGGCGCCCTGCAGCTGGTGGCGGACCATCCCCTGCGAACCGACCACCCCGAAGGTGAAGCGCCGGTTGGCGGCCGTGTTCGCCACCGCGCTGACCGCCAGGGCGATCAGGTTGGCCGCCTGCGGGTCGGTGAACCGCCGCGCGACGACGAACAGCCCCAGGTAGAAGACGGTGCTGAGGACGCCGATGACCAGGAAGGACGGCAGCTGGCGGCGGGCCCCGGAGGCGGGCCCGACCGGCTCCTCGGTGAGCGTCACCGGCCCCGGCCCCGCTCGTCGTCGTCCTCGGCCGAGTCGTAGCCGACGAAGTAGGTCGGACGGTTCTGCACCGCCGAGTAGATCCGGCCCACGTACTCCCCCAGCAGCCCGACGCAGATCAGCTGCACCCCGCCGAGGAAGAGCATCCCGATGAACAGCGAGGACCAGCCCGGCACCGTCGAGCCGAGCGCGTACGAGACGGTGGCGTGGATCCCCAGCGCGATGCAGACCACGAAGCTGACCAGGCCGAGGTAGGTGGCCAGCCGCAGCGGGGCGGCGGAGAAGTTGGTGATGCTGTCCAGCGCGAGCCGCACCATCTTGGACAGCGGGTAGTGGGTGCCGCCGGCGACCCGCTCCTCGCGGACGTAGACGACCTCGCCGCTGGGGAAGCCGAGCCACGGCACCAGCAGCCGGTAGACCGGCTGGTGCTCGGGCAGCTGCTTGAGGGCGTCCACGGCGGCCCGGCTGAGCAGCCGGAAGTCGCCGGCCTGGTTGGGCATCCGCTTGCCGACCAGCCGGCGCATCAGCCAGTAGTACGCGCCCGCGCTGCGGCGCTTGAAGGCGGTGTCGGTGCCGCGGTCCCCGCGCACGCCGTAGACCACGTCGAGGCCCTGTTCGCGGGCCAGGTCGAGCATCTCCGGGATCTTCTCCGGCGGGTCCTGGAGGTCGGCGTCGATGCTGACCACGTAGTCGCCGATGGCCCGGTGGATGCCCGCGGTGAGCGCGGCCTGGTGCCCGGAGTTGCGGGCGAAGCGGACGATGCGGAACTCCGACCAGTCCTGCCGGATCTTCTGCATCAGCACGGGGGTGGCGTCCCGGCTGCCGTCGTCCACGCCGACGACCTCGTAGTCGACCCCCAGCCCGTCCAGGATCGGGCGCAGTCGCTCGACGGTGAGCGGGAGCGCCTCCTGCTCGTTGTAGATCGGCATCACGACGGACAACAGCGGTGCCGTAGACATGCGATGGATCCCACTTTCCGCGACGGCGGGACTGGATGGTGAGCCGACCATAACAGTCGGCCATGAGCTGCCCGTGAGAGGAAGTGCGCCCAGGTGAGCGCGGGGTTAGACGCCGAAGGGCCCCACGCACCGCAAGGTGCGTGGGGCCCTTCGGACGAGCCTGACGGGGCAGGCAGGTCAGAGCACCAATTACTTGATGATCTTGGTGACCTGGCCGGCGCCGACGGTGCGGCCACCCTCACGGATGGCGAACTTGAGGCCCTCTTCCATGGCGATCGGCTGGATCAGCGCGACGGTCATGGCGGTGTTGTCGCCCGGCATGACCATCTCGGTGCCCTCGGGGAGGGTCACGACGCCGGTCACGTCCGTGGTACGGAAGTAGAACTGCGGGCGGTAGTTGTTGAAGAACGGGGTGTGGCGGCCACCCTCGTCCTTCGACAGGATGTAGGACTGGGCCTCGAAGTCGGTGTGCGGCGTGACCGAACCCGGCTTGATGATGACCTGGCCGCGCTCGACGTCCTCGCGCTTGATGCCACGGAGCAGCAGACCGACGTTCTCACCGGCCTGGCCCTCGTCGAGCAGCTTGCGGAACATCTCGATGCCGGTGACCGTGGTGGTGGTCTTGGTCTCCTTGATGCCGATGATGTCGACAGTCTCGTTGACCTTGAGGATGCCACGCTCGATACGACCGGTGACGACGGTGCCACGACCGGTGATCGTGAAGACGTCCTCGATCGGCATCAGGAACGGCTGGTCCACGGCGCGGGCCGGGGTCGGGATGCTCTCGTCGACCGCGTGCATGAGGCCGAGGAGCTTCTGGCCCCACTCGGCGTCGCCCTCGAGGGCCTTCAGCGCGGAGACGCGGACGACCGGCAGGTCGTCGCCCGGGAACTCGTACTCGGAGAGCAGCTCGCGGACCTCGAGCTCGACGAGCTCCAGGATCTCCTCGTCGTCCACCATGTCGGCCTTGTTCAGGGCGACGACGATGTACGGGACGCCGACCTGGCGGGCCAGGAGGACGTGCTCCTTGGTCTGCGGCATCGGGCCGTCGGTGGCGGCGACCACCAGGATGGCGCCGTCCATCTGGGCGGCACCGGTGATCATGTTCTTGATGTAGTCCGCGTGACCCGGGCAGTCGACGTGGGCGTAGTGGCGCGCCTCGGTCTGGTACTCGACGTGCGCGATCGAGATGGTGATACCGCGCTGACGCTCCTCCGGGGCCTTGTCGATCTGGTCGAACGGCGTGAAGGGGTTGATCTCCGGGTACGCGTCGTGCAGCACCTTGGTGATGGCCGCGGTCAGCGTGGTCTTGCCGTGGTCGATGTGACCGATGGTGCCGATGTTGACGTGGGGCTTCGTCCGCTCGAACTTCGCCTTGGCCACTGAGTCCTCCTGAGGACAGTTCCTGTACGCCGTGCTGACGTCAGTTGGTCTTTGATACGGGCCCGGCCTGGGTGCCCGAAGCACCTCTCGCCGCCCCGTGGTTGGGGGCCGGAGGCCCTGGGAGGATCCGGACGGATCCTCCCAGGTCGCCTCCTAAGAGCCTAAGGGGTGTGAATCATCCCGAATATCGGGAGGTCACTCGCCCTTGGACTTGGCGATGATCTCCTCAGCCACGGCCTTGGGGACCTCGGCGTACGAGTCGAACTGCATCGAGTAGCTCGCGCGACCAGAGGTCTTGCTGCGCAGGTCACCGACGTAGCCGAACATCTCGGAGAGGGGCACCAGCGCCGAGACGACGCGGGCACCGTGACGCTCGTCCATGGACCGGATCTGGCCACGGCGAGAGTTGATGTCGCCGATCACGTCGCCCATGTAGTCCTCGGGCGTGGTGACCTCGACGGCCATCATCGGCTCGAGGAGGACCGGCTTGGCCTTCCTCGCGCCTTCCTTGAAGGCCATCGAACCGGCGATCTTGAACGCGAGCTCGGAGGAGTCGACGTCGTGCGACTGGCCGTCGAGCAGGCTCACGCGGACACCCTGGAGCGGGTAGCCGGCGAGGATGCCGAACTCCATGGCCTCCTGGCAACCGGCGTCGACCGACGGGATGTACTCCCGCGGGACGCGGCCACCGGTGACCTTGTTGACGAACTCGTAGCCCTCGGCCTGCTCGAGCGGCTCGATCGCGATCTGCACCTTGGCGAACTGACCGGAACCACCGGTCTGCTTCTTGTGGGTGTAGTCGATGCGCTCGACGGCCTGACGGATCGTCTCGCGGTACGCGACCTGCGGCTTGCCGACGTTGGCCTCGACCTTGAACTCACGCTTCATACGGTCGACCAGCACCTCGAGGTGCAGCTCGCCCATACCCGCGATGATGGTCTGGCCGGTCTCCTCGTCCGTGTTGACCTGGAAGGACGGGTCCTCCTCGGCGAGACGCTGGATGGCGACACCCAGCTTCTCCTGGTCACCCTTGGACTTGGGCTCGATCGCGACGCGGATGACCGGGGCCGGGAAGTCCATGGACTCCAGGATGACCGGGCTCTTCTCGTCGGACAGCGTCTCACCGGTGGTGGTCTGCTTGAGGCCCATGACGGCGACGATGTCGCCGGCGCCCACCGACTCGATCTCCTCACGCTTGTTCGCGTGCATGCGGTAGATCTTGCCGATGCGCTCCTTCTTGCCCTTGACGGCGTTCAGCACCGAGGTGCCGGACTCCAGGCGGCCGGAGTAGATCCGGACGAAGGTGAGCTTGCCCAGGTGCGGGTCGGACATGATCTTGAACGCCAGCGCGGCCAGCGGCTCGTCGTCCGAAGCCTTGCGGGAGATCTTGGTCTCCGGGTCGTTCGGCTTCGTGCCCTCGACGGACTCGATGTCCAGCGGGGACGGCAGGTACTTGACGACCGCGTCGAGCAGGGGCTGAACGCCCTTGTTCTTGAAGGCGGTACCGCAGAAGATCGGGGTGAAGTCCGAGTTCAGGGTGCCCTTGCGGATCGCGTCCTGCAGCAGCTCGACCGGGATCTCCTCGCCCTCCAGGGCGAGCTCCATGATCTCGTCGCTGACGTTGGAGACGGTGTCGATCAGCGTCTCGCGGTACTCGTCCGCCTGCTCCTGCAGCTCGGCCGGGATGTCGACGATGTCGTACATCTCGCCCTTGGCGGCCTCGGCCGACCAGATCAGCGCCTTCATGCGGACCAGGTCGACAACGCCCTGGAAGTCCGCCTCGGCACCGATCGGGAGCTGCATCACCAGCGGGGTGGCGCCGAGGCGCTCCACGATGGTGTCGACGCAGAAGAAGAAGTTCGCGCCCGTGCGGTCCAGCTTGTTGATGAAGCAGATGCGCGGGACGCCGTAGCGGTCAGCCTGCCGCCACACGGTCTCGGACTGGGGCTCGACACCGGCGACACCGTCGAACACCGTCACGGCACCGTCGAGGACGCGCAGCGAACGCTCCACCTCGACGGTGAAGTCGACGTGACCCGGGGTGTCGATGATGTTGATGGTGTGGTCGGCATCGTCGACGGTCCAGTGACAGGTCGTCGCGGCCGACGTGATCGTGATGCCGCGCTCCTGCTCCTGCTCCATCCAGTCCATGGTGGCAGCGCCATCGTGGACCTCACCGATCTTGTACGACACGCCGGTGTAGAACAGGATCCGCTCGGTGGTGGTGGTCTTGCCCGCGTCGATGTGCGCCATGATCCCGATGTTGCGGACCTTGGCGAGGTCAAGGGAGGTTGCAGCCATGGTGGCTCGTTCTCTCTCTGTCTAGTGACGGGGTACGGACTACCAGCGGTAGTGCGCGAAGGCCTTGTTGGACTCGGCCATCTTGTGGGTGTCCTCGCGACGCTTCACGGAAGCGCCCAGGCCGTTGCTGGCGTCGAGGATCTCGTTCATCAGGCGCTCGGTCATGGTCTTCTCGCGACGGGCGCGGGAGTAACCGACCATCCAGCGCAGCGCCAGGGTGCTGGCGCGGCCCGGACGGACCTCGACCGGAACCTGGTAGGTCGCGCCACCGACACGGCGGGACTTGACCTCGAGGGCCGGCTTGACGTTCTCCAGCGCACGCTTCAGCGCGACGACCGGGTCCGAGCCGGTCTTCTCACGGACGCCCTCGAGGGCGCCGTAGACGATCCGCTCGGCGGTGGAGCGCTTGCCGTGCAGCAGGATCTTGTTGACCAGCTGGGTGACGACAGGGGAGCCGTAGACCGGGTCGATGATGACCGGGCGCTTCGGGGCGGGGCCCTTACGAGGCATTCTTACTTCTCCTTCTTGGCGCCGTAGCGGCTGCGAGCCTGCTTGCGGTTCTTGACACCCTGGGTGTCGAGCGAACCGCGGATGATCTTGTAGCGGACACCAGGAAGGTCCTTCACACGACCACCGCGCACCAGCACGATGGAGTGCTCCTGCAGGTTGTGGCCCTCGCCCGGGATGTAAGCGGTGACCTCGATCCCGCTGGTGAGGCGCACACGGGCGACCTTACGAAGCGCCGAGTTCGGCTTCTTCGGGGTGGTCGTGTACACACGCGTGCAGACCCCACGGCGCTGCGGGGAGCCCTTCAGCGCGGGAGTCTTGTTCTTCTCGACCTTGTCCTGCCGGCCCTTTCGGACCAGCTGCTGGATCGTAGGCACCGTTTCTCCGTTTTCTGTGTGCCAAGGCTTGGTGGAACTAACCTGCGGTGTCTCCCTTGCACACAACCCCGTGGTCGACCCACGCGGTCGGGTGTGTTGGGCTTTTTCCGACACGGAATCCCATGGCTGATGTACAGCGACGGCGCTCTACGCGCGGCGCGCTTTGAGGCGCTCCGGCTCGGCGCGGCGACCGGTGTGCATGCACGCACAAGGACCCGGGGACACCCCAGGCACAAGGTCAGAGCGTACCTAGCGCATGGGGCTCGGTCAAAACAAATGCAACGCCGCAGGTCGCGGCCTTCGGCCGGGTGTCGCCCCGGTGTCCCGTACGCGACCGGCCGGTGTCGGGCCGCCCTCCACCCGCTCTACCACAGTCGGCGGGCACCCGCCAGCGGGGCAGCCGGGGCCGCCGGGGCGGCCTAGGCGACCTAGGAGGCGATGCCCAACATGATCACCAGCAGCCAGAAGGCGCCGCCCAGGTAGCCGAGCACCAGGCCCAGCACCGCCGCCCAGTCCCCGTCCATGTTGCGCTCGCGGATCTGCCGGCGGGCGAGGTGGCCGGTGATCACCGCGGGCACCACCGGCAGCGCCAGGAAACCGGTCAGGCCGCACACCAGGGAGACCACCGCCAGCACGCTGGTGGGCCGGGCCTGCGGCACCGGCGGCGGCACCAGGAAGGTCGCCGGGACGGGCTGCGCGGCCTGCAACGGCGCCGCCATCGGCCCGGACGGCAGGTCGGCCACCAGCGCGGCCAGCTCGCCGTAGGTCACCGCCCGGGCCGCCGCCTCGTGGCGCTGCCCGTACTCCTCGACGGACAGCCGGCCCTCGGCGAACCCGGCCTTCAACACGTCCACCGTCCGGTCCCGGTCGGCGTGGCTGGCCCGCATCACCGACTGCGGGGTCGGCGCGGCCTGCCAGCCGGCCGCCTTCCGGCCGTACCGGTCGGTGGGGCGGGACTCGCCCCACGGTTGAACGGACATCCGCCACCTCCCGGGCGCCGCGGCACCCCCGCGCGCTCACTGGTCCTCATAGTGCAGGACGAACCGGGGAACTGAGTAGTTGCCGAATCGGACCGGCAGCTCCCGGAGACCGTCGCCGGGCGGCGCGCCTCACCCGTTCGGCGGACAGGCTCAGGGGATGCTCAAAGCGGGCGACAGCCCGTCGGGCCGGTGCCAGGCTGGCTCCGGAGCGCCCCGCCACCGCGCGTCCACCCACGACCAGAGACAGAAGGCCGCCATGCAGGCGTCAGAACCGTCGCCCTCCGAACCGACCGCCGCCGGCCGGCCCGGACCGGGCACCCCGTCCGCCGTCAGCATCCAGGGGCTGTGGAAGCACTTCGGCACCCAGGCCGCCGTCGCCGGGCTCAGCCTGGAGCTCCCGGCCGGGTCGTTCATCGGCCTGGTCGGGCCGAACGGCGCCGGCAAGACCACCACGCTGTCCATGGCCACCGGTCTGCTCCGGCCCGACCAGGGCACCGTGCTGGTGCACGGCACCGACGTCTGGGCCGACCCGGTCACGGTCAAGGCCCGGATCGGCATCCTGCCCGAGGGCCTGCGGATGTTCGAGCGGCTCAGCGGGCGCGAACTGCTCCAGTACACCGGCCGGCTGCGCGGCCTGCCCGGCGCCGAGGTGGACCGCCGCGCCGAGGAACTGCTGGCCGTCCTGGACCTCGGCCGGGACGCCGACAAGCTGGTCGCCGACTACTCCACCGGCATGCGCAAGAAGATCGGGCTGGCCGCCGCGCTGCTGCACAACCCCGACGTGCTGTTCCTGGACGAGCCCTTCGAGGGCGTCGACCCGGTCTCCGCCCAGACCATCCGCGGCGTGCTCAAGCGGTACGCGGCGGCCGGCTCCACCGTGGTCTTCTCCAGCCACGTGATGGAGCTGGTCGAGCAGCTCTGCGACTGGGTCGCCGTGGTCAACGCGGGCCGGGTGATCGCCCAGGGCCCGCTGGACGCCGTCCGCGGCGGACGCAGCCTGCACGCGGCCTTCCTGGAGCTGATCGGCGTCCGCGAGGACGACGGCCAGGCCCTCGGCTGGCTCGGCGGCGGACGCACCGGGGACACCCGGTGACCGCCGCCACCGCGCCCGTCACCGCCGTGCCCGACGACCGGACGGTGGTCCGCGGCCTGGTCGCGCTCAAGCTGCGGCTGCTGCGCAACGGGCTGCGCCGCAGCCGGGGCCGGGCGGCCGTGTATGTCCTCGGCGGCGTCCTCGGCCTGGGCTTCGCGGGCCTGATCGCCTTCGGCATGGCGATGCTCAACGGTCGCTACGAGGGCTCCGGCAACACCGGGGTGATGCTGGCCGGCGTGCTCACCCTGGGCTGGGCCGCGCTGCCGCTGTTCCTGTTCTCCAGCGACGAGAGCGCCGACCCGACCCGGCTCACCATGCTGCCGCTGCGGCCCGGCCCGCTGCTGCGCGGTTCGCTGCTGGCCTCGCTGATCGGGCCCGGCCCGCTGATCAGCCTGGTGCTGGTGACCGGCGCGGTGCTGTCCGGCGCCACCGGCGGCGCCGCGGCCGCCACCGCGGTGGTCGCCGTGCCGCTCGCCCTGCTCTGCCTGGTCACGCTGTCCCGGGCGGTCGCGGCCGGGAACGCCCGGATGCTCTCCAGCCGGCGCGGCAAGGACTTCGCGATCTTCGGCGGGCTGGCCTTCGCCCTGCTCGTCCAGGGCGCCAACGTCGGCTCGCAGAGCATCTTCGGCCGGCAGCACGGCCAGGACATCGACCTCGGCCCGCTCAGGCCGATCGCCGCGGTGCTGCGCTGGATCCCGCCGGTCAGCGCCGTGGACGCCCCCCGCAGCGTCGGCGCGGGCGAGTACGGGGCGGCGCTGCTCCAGCTCGCCGCGGCCGGTGCGCTGCTCGTCCTGCTGCTGCGCTGGTGGCGGGGCAGCCTCCAGGAGCTGATGGTCACCGCCGACTCCTCCACCCTGGAGGTGGCCCGCGGGGTGCAGAGCGCCCGCGGCTGGCGCTTCCTGCCGGAGGGCCGCACCGGCGCGGTGATGCAGCGCCACCTGCGGTACGCCTGGCGCGAGCCGCGGGCCAAGGCCGCGCTGTTCACCAGCGTCGGGATGACGCTGGTGATCTGCCTGCTGTCGGTGGTGCAGGGCTGGTCGAGCGTCTACCTGCTGGCGATGACCGGGACCTTCCTCGGGCTGCAGATGCTCAACCTGTTCGGCATGGACGGCTCGGCGTTCTGGATGGTCGCCGCCACCCTGCGCACTCCGGCCGACGCCCGGGACGAGCTGCGCGGCCGGGCGTACGCGGTGCTGTCGTACGCCCTGCCGGTCACCGTGGTGCTCGGGCTGGTGCTGGCCGCCGTCACCGGCGACTGGAGCGGGCTGCCGTCCGCCCTCGGCCTCGCGCTGGCGGTGCTCGGCGGCGGCATCGCGCTCGGCTCGGTGTTCAGCGTGCTCGCGCCGTACACCATGCCCGCCGACAGCAACCCGATGCGCAACGCCGCCCCCGGGCAGGGCGGGCTGATCCTGCTCAACCAGTTCGGCTCGATGCTCGGCGTCGCGGTGCTCTCCCTGCCGGTCGGCGGCTACCTGCTCTGGGCGCTGCTCTCGGACGGGCCGACCTGGCCGCTGCTGCTGCTCGGCCCGGCCTACGGCGCCCTGGTCGCCACCCTCGGCATCCGGCTGGCGGCCCCCCGGCTGCTGGAGCGTGTGCCGGAGATCATGGCCAAGGCCATCGAACGGTAGCTAGGTCGGCCCGGCCGCTCCGGCATCATGGGCCGGAGGGGCGGGGCCGTCGAGGAGAGCAGGGACACACCGTGGGCAAGCGCGCGCAGCAGGGCGACGGGAACGCCGGGCCGCTGCTGGAGCAGGCGGTGCGCTCGGTGCTCACCGCCCCCGACGAGGGGCTGGACCTCGCCCTGGACACCGGGGCCTCGCTGCTGGCCGCCTCGGCCGGGCAGTGGCCGGCGGTCAGCCGGTCGGTGCTCGGGTACGCGGACACCGCGGTGGGCCGCTGCTGGTCCGCCGGCTGGCGCCCGGCCGACCTGGTGCGGGTCGTACGGCGCGGGCTCAAGCCCGTCCACCTGGCCCTCGCGGTGGACCTGATCGCCGCCGAGGCCCGCCGCCACCCCGCCGCCGCCCTGGACCGGCGCTGGCAGGAGCAGCTGCGCGAGCTGGAGGCCGAGGTCTGGTGGCCCGCCGACGAGCAGTACCTCGGCGCCTTCGCCCACCGCCACCGGCTGGACCGCTTCGCGCTCGCCACCGCCCTGCTGGAGCTGCTGCGCAGCTGGGGCCGGCTGCCCCCGATCGCCCCGGTCGGCCCCGCCCCCGGGCAGCAGGGGCCGGTGCGGCGCCCGGCCGGGCCGCAGCATCCCGGGTCGTCGGCCGGGGAGCCGCGGATGCTGGCCCGGATCCGGGCCCTGCTGGCCAAGGCCGAGTCCACCGAGTTCCCGGAGGAGGCCGAGGCGCTGACCGCCAAGGCCCAGCAGCTGATGGCCCAGCACAGCATCGACGACGCGCTGCTGGCCGCCGCCGGGGCCGACCGGAACACCCCGGCGGCGCTGCGGATCGGCGTGGACAACCCGTACGAGGGGCCCAAGACGATGCTGCTGGACGCGGTCGCGGCGGCCAACCGGTGCCGGGTGGTGTGGGCCAAGGAGTTCGGCTTCTGCACCGTGATCGGCTTCGACGGGGACCTGGACGGCGTCGAACTGCTCTACACCTCGCTGCTGGTGCAGGCCACCCACGCGCTCAACAAGGCCGGGTCCGGCAAGGACTCGCGCAGCAAGGCGTTCCGGCAGTCCTTCCTGGTGGCGTACGCGGCCCGGATCCGCGAGCGGCTGACCGCCGCCACCGAGCGGGCCACCAGCGCCGCCGCGGCCGGCCGCCACCTGCGCGAGGACGGCACCGAGGAGCAGCTGCTGCCCGACGAGCGGCTGCTGCCCGCGCTGGCCGCCCGCTCGGCGGCGGTGGACGACGAGGTCGGCCGGCTGTTCCCGAAGCTGGTCTCCCAGCGGGTCCGGGTCAGCGACGGCGAGGGCTGGGCGGCCGGGCGGGCCGCGGCCGACCGCGCCGCCCTGCACGGGCGGGGCGAGATCCACAACCGGCCGCCCGCCTGATAGAAACGACCCGCCACGAACGAAGGGGGATCCGACGTGACGGAGTCGACAGCGGAGTCCGGATACCGGGACCGGGTGCGCGGCGCGCTGCTCGGCGGCGCTATCGGCGACGCCCTGGGCTGGCCGGTGGAGTTCCAGCAGCTCCACCAGATCCGCGAGCGGTTCGGTCCGCAGGGCGTGACCGCGCTGCCGTCCGGGAGCGCCGGGTCGGTGGAGGTCACCGACGACACCCAGATGACGCTGTTCACCGCGGAGGGCCTGATCCGCGGCTTCGTCCGCGGCTGGTCCGGCGGCGGCGGCTCGGTGCCGGAGGCGGTGCACGGCGCGTACCGGCGCTGGCTGCGAACCCAGTACCAGGGCGCCCCGGACACCGAGCCGCAGCCGCGCCCGTACGACGGCTGGCTGCTCGGCCGGCCGTTCCTGTACGCGCGGCGGGCGCCGGGCAACGCCTGCCTGAGCGGGGTGTCCGAGCACCCGGTGTTCGAGGCGCCGGCCCCGATCGGGAGCCCGGGGCCGATCAACCCCGGCTCCAAGGGCTGCGGTTCGGTGATGCGCGCGGCGCCGTTCGGGCTGGCCCGGCTCGGGGCGGAGCAGTCCTTCGGGCTGGCCGTGCAGTGCGCCCAGCTCACCCACGGGCACCCGACCGGCTACCTCGCCGCGGGCGCCTTCGCGGCGCTGGTCGAGCGGTTGGCGGCCGGGACGGAGCCGTGGGCGGCGGTCGGCGAGACGGTGGAGCAGATCCGCGAGCTGCCGAAGTCCAAGGAGACCGTGCAGGCGCTGGCCCGGGCGGTCCGGCTGGCCCAGGAGGCCGAGCCCTCGGCGGACACCGTGGAGCGGGTCGGGCTCGGCTGGATCGCCGAGGAGTGCCTGGCCATCGCGGTGCACTCGCTGCTGGCGGCCACCCTCGACCCCGATCCGGTGCGCACCGCGCTGCTGCTGTCGGTGAACCACTCCGGGGACAGCGACTCCACCGGCGCGGTCTGCGGCAACCTGGTCGGGGCCGCGTACGGCGCCTCGGCGCTGCCCGCCGACTGGGTCGGGGCGGTCGAGGGGCGGGCCGAACTGCTGACGGTCGCGGACGACCTGCTGGTGCTGTTCGGCAGCCGCGACCCGGGCCACCCGGCGCTCGGCGGGCGCTACCCCGCCTGGTAGCCGGACGCTCCTCAGCTCGCCCCGGGGTCGGCGACCTGGCCGAGGAACAGCGGCCGCCCGGTGGCGGTGTCCCGGATCAGGAACAGGAACGGCCGGTCGATGTGCAGCTGGACGGGCCGGTCCGGGGCGGGCGCCGCCGCGACGCCGATCCCGACGCCGCTGCCGGCCGCCGCGACCGTCCCCTCCTCGTCGACCTGGACGGTGGCCTTCTGCACCACCGTGCTGACGACGAGCGGCGGCTGGTCGGCGATGCCGCCGAGGTCGGCCCGGTCGAAGACCGAGTGGACGCCGAGCGAGCGCAGCGCGGGGCTCAGCTCGTTCGAGGTGTCGAAGTGGAAGCGCGGCAGCTGGAGGTCGACCGGCCGTTCGGCGAGGGCGCCGAGGATCCGGTCGAGCTGGGGCTGGTCCAGCCCCTTGGCGAAGGCGGCGAAACCGCCCTGCGCGGGGACGATCAGGTCCATCGCCAGACCGCCGCCCTGGTACGGGAGTTCCACGGCCTGCCAGGGCTCGCCGACGATCCCGCCGGAGCCGTCCGCGTACTTGAACTCACCGGCCTGGCTCATCGACGGGACGGCCGGGGCGGATCCGTCGAGCTTGTGGAACGGGCGGTCCGCGGTCTGCCCGGGCTTGAACGCCGAGGCCCACTTCGCCTTGAGGTAGAGCGCGTCGGTGAGGACCAGCCGGGTGTCGGCGTTGATCGTGTTCGGTGCGAAGAGGTCCTTGATCTGCCCCTCGGTGGCCTTCTCCACGGCGGAGTTGACGGCCTCGCGGGAGCCGTTCGGGTCCTTGCCGAAGTCGGTGGTGCGCACCCCGGCGTCGAAGGCGGTGGCGAGCGTGGCCAGGTAGTCGGGCTTCACCGCGAAGCCCTGCTGGGTCCAGACCTGGTCGCTGCGGCGCAGGGTGGGTCCGTCGGTGGCCGGGACGGGCCGGTCGAGCGCGCCGACGGCGAGGGCGTACTGCTTCGGGTCGAGGTCGGTGTGCAGGGCCTTGGCGAGTTCCTCGGCGGTGGCACCGCGCGCGCCGGGCAGCAGCATGGCGAGCACGGTGGACAGCCCGGACGGCGAGACCACCAGGTTCTGCCCGGCGGTGTCCGGCTTCGCGGTGAGGGTGTGCAGGAGGTCCAGGCCGAAGGCGTCGGTGGCCTTGGCGGTGGCGGCCACCGAGGCCTGGTCGACGGCGGGCCGGGTGGCCGGCGCGGAGGCCCGCTGCTCCCCGGTGGCGGCGGTGCCGGGGCCGGTGCTGCCGCAGCCGCTGACCAGCGGTGCGGCGAGCGCGGCGGCGAGGAGCAGTGCCGCGGGGCGGCGGGGCGGGCGACGACGGGTTCCGCTGCTGCTGTTCGTCATGGCCCTTCGACGCGGCACCCCTCCGCCCGGTTCCGGCTCAGTCCCAGAGCGCGCCGAACTCCAGCAGTTCGTCCCGGTGCTCGATCCGCTCGACCCACTCCGCGGGCCAGACCGCCTCGCCGTGGTGGGCGCCGGCGAAGGCACCGGTCAGGCAGGCGAGCGAGTCGGAGTCGCCGCTGGAGTAGGCGGCCCGGCGGACGGCGGCCACCGGGTCGTCGGGCAGCAGCAGGAAGCAGAGCAGGCCGGTGCCGAAGGCCTCCTCGGCGACCCAGCCCTCGCCGGTGGCCAGGCAGGGGTCGGCCTCGACGTCGGGGGCGGCGAGGGCGGCGTCCAGCTGGTCGAGGACCGTGAGGCAGTCGTCCCAGCCGCGGGCGATGACGGCCTGCGGGGAGGCGCCGTACCAGTGGTCGGCGAGGTCGCCGAGCCAGAACTCGTCGTAGCGCTCGCGGCCGGCCAGCGCGTACGCCCGCAGCACGGCGGGCAGTCCGGCGGGCGGGACGCCCTCGGCGAGCTTGCGCACGGCGTAGGCGGTGAGGTCGCTGGCGGCGAGCGCGGTCGGGTGGCCGTGGGTGAGCGCGGACTGGAGTTGGGCGGCGCCGGAGAGCTGCCGGGCGTCCAGGTCGCGGATCAGGCCGAGCGGGGCGACCCGCATGTTGGCGCCGCAGCCCTTGGAGCCCACGTCGCTGGCCTGCTGCCAGCGGTACTCGTCGTGGCTGAGCCGCTCGCAGGCGCGCAGGCAGGTCATGCCGGGGGCGCGGTTGTTCGACGGGGAGCGCCACCAGTCGACGAACTCCTCGCGGACCGGGCGCGCCAGCCGCAGCGGCGTCAGGGGCCCGCGGGCCAGAGCGGTGCGCAGGCCGCGGGCGAGGGCGAGCGTCATCTGGGTGTCGTCGGTGACCAACGCCTTCCGCGGCAGCGGGAGTCGCCGCCAGTCCGGGTGGTCGGCGGCGATCCGCTCGACGTCCTGGAACTCGGTCAGCCGGCCCATCGCGTCGCCGATCGCCAGCCCCAGCAGTGCCCCCGTCGCCTTGCCCACGGCCTTCTCCCCCGCTTCCCGTCACACGTCGACCAACAGCTCCTTGAGCCCGCGGATCA
Organism: Kitasatospora sp. NPDC059146; assembly: GCF_042786665.1. NCBI lineage: Bacteria > Bacillati > Actinomycetota > Actinomycetes > Kitasatosporales > Streptomycetaceae > Kitasatospora > Kitasatospora sp. NPDC059146. Next base: position 95,141 of record NZ_JBHZCY010000012.1, read on the forward strand.
CGTAGCCGGGGTTCCACTCGGGCTCGCGGACCAGCCGCAGGCCCGGGGCCCGGCGCAGCAGCGTGCCGTAGGACTCGGTGAGCTCCAGTCTGGCAAGGGGGGCGCCCAGACAGAAATGGATTCCGGCGCCGAAGGTGACGTGCGGGTTGTCGGTGCGGCCGAGGTCGAGGCGGTCGGGGTCGGCGAAGCGCTCCGGGTCGCGGTTGGCGGAGCCGAAGAGCAGGGCGATCTCGGCGCCGCGCGGCACGGTGACCCCGCGGACCTCGATGTCCTCCAGCACCCAGCGCTCGAACATCTGCAGCGGGGTGTCCCAGCGCATCAGTTCCTCGACGGCGGTGGGCAGCAGGGCGTCCACCGAGCCGCGCAGCCGGGCGAGTTCGCCGGGGTGGCGGAACAGCGCCCACCAGCCGTTGCCGGTGGTGTTGACGGTCGCCTCGTGGCCGGCGTTGAGCAGCAGCACGCAGGTGGAGACCATCTCCTGCTCGCTGAGCGCGTCGGAGCCCTCCTGGGCCTGGATCAGCGCGCTGATCAGGTCGGTGCCCGGGTTCCCCCGGCGCTCGCGGATCAGGGCGCGCAGGTAGTCGGAGAACTCGGTGCTGGCGGTGACGGCCCGGCGGGCGGCCTCCTCGCTCGGGTTGAGCTCGAACATCCCAGTGATGTCGGCGGACCAGGGGCGCAGCAGGTGCCGGTCGCCCTCCGGCACGCCGAGCATCTCGGCGATCACGGCGACCGGCAGCGGCTCGGCGACGGCGGAGATCAGGTCGCCGCCGCCGGCCGCGAGCAGGTCGTCGACGAGTTCCCCGGCCAGCCGCCGGACGGTCGGCCGCAGCCCTTCGACCATGCGCGGGGTGAAGGCCTTGGAGACCAGCCGGCGGATCCGGGTGTGGTCGGGGGCCTCCAGGTCGAGCAGCCCGTGGTCGTTGAGGGTGTGGAAGGGCTCGTGCGCCGGGTCGGGTTCGGGGCGGCCGAACTCCTGGTGGCTGAACCGGTGGGTGTAGGTGCGGCCGAGCCGCCGGTCGCGCAGCAGGGCGCTGACGTCCTCGTGGCGGGAGACCAGCCACTGGTTCGTCGGCTCGTGGTACGTCACCGGCGCGTGCTCGCGCAGTTCGGCGTACGCGTCGTACGGGTGGGCCACGAACTCCGCCGACCAGGGGTCGAACTTCGCCGTCGTCGTCATCGCTCGATCACTCCAGGCCGTGAGGGGAAGCCGGGAAGATCATCGTATGCGTGCGGTACGTCCGTAAAGGGTCCTTACGCCCCCTCCAGCACCAGCCGGCGCACCAGCCTCGGCAGCGCCCGGGAGATCGGCTCCCGGATCACCTCGGCCGCGGCCGCGTCGTACGGGGTCTCCTCGGCGTTCACGATGATCAGCTTCGCGCCGCTCCGCACCGCGTTGTACGGCAGCCCGGCGACCGGGAACACCTGGAGGCTGGTGCCGACCGCGACGAAGACCTCGCAGGCCCGGGCGACGGAGTCGGCCTGACCGAGCACCTCCTGGTCCAGGTTCTCGCCGAACATCACGATCCGCGGCTTGAGGATGCCGCCGCACTCCCGGCAGGCCGGGTCCGGCTCCCCCGCCTCGACCCGGGCCAGCGCCTGCGCCATCGACCCGACCACCCGGCAGCTCAGGCACTGGGTCTCCCGGGCGTTGCCGTGCAGTTCGAGCACCTTGCGGGCGGTCAGGCCGGCCCGCTGGTGCAGCCCGTCGATGTTCTGGGTGAGTACCCGCAGCGGCAGCCCGGAGCGCTCCAGGTCGACCAGCGCCCGGTGCCCGGCGTTCGGCTCGGCGTCCAGCCCGGCCGTCTCCAGCCGCATCCGCCAGGCCCGCGCGCGCACCTTCGTGTCGTCCCGGTACGGGCCGATGGTGACCAGTTCCTCGGCCGACGGGTCCTTGCGCCACAGCCCCTGCGGGCCGCGGTAGTCGGGGATGCCGGAGTCGGTCGAGATGCCCGCGCCGGTGAGCACGGCGATCAGGGGGCGCTTCGCGTTCATGCCCCGGACGGTACGGGCGGCGGGGCGCGGCGGCCACCGAAAATCCGGATGCGCCCCGTCAACTCCCGCCGCACACTGGGCCGGTCACCCACCGTTGCCGTGAAGGAGCCCCGTGCAGGGAGCAGTCAGCGTCTCGCCCGCCCAGATCCCCGAGCTGTTGCTCGGCCTGGCCACCGTCCGCCCGGTGTTCCTCTGGGGCGCCCCCGGGATCGGGAAGTCCTCCCTGGTCAGGGCGTTCGCCGAGTCGCTCGGTCTGGAGTGCGTGAGCCTGGTCGGCACCCAGCTCGCCCCGGAGGACCTGATCGGCGTCCCGCAGCTCACCCCCGAGGGCCGCTCCCGGTTCTGCCCGCCCGAGCAGATCGCCCGCGACGAGCCGTACTGCCTGTTCCTGGACGAGCTCAACGCGGCCTCGCCGGACGTCCAGAAGGCCTTCTACTCGCTGATCCTGGACCGCCGGATCGGCTCCTACGAGCTGCCGCCCGGCTCCATCGTGATCGGCGCCGGGAACCGCGCCACCGACGGCGCGCTCGCCCGCCCGATGGCCTCCGCGCTGGTCAACCGCATGGTCCACGTCCACCTGCGGGCCAGCGCCGAGGACTGGCTGCGCTGGGCGGCCGGCGCCGGGATCCACCCCTGGATCCTCGACCACCTCACCGACCGGCCGGACCACCTGTGGTCCGCCCCGCCCAAGACCGAGGAGCCGTTCTCCACCCCGCGCGCCTGGCACATGCTCTCCGACGCGCTGAACTCCTTCGGCCCCACCCTGGACGAGGAGACCCTCAAGGTGGTCACGTACGGGCTGCTCACCCCGCAGCACGCGATCGCCTTCTGCGGCTACGCGAAGATCGTCCGCAACTCCTACGGCCTGGAGGCGATCCTCAAGGGCGACGCCCGCTGGCCGCACCGGCTGGAGGACCGCGACCTGCTCTACTACCTGGCCGACGCCTTCCGCGGCCGGCTGGTCAAGGAACTGCCCGCCAGCAAGGAGCACGCCTCCGGGGCGCAGCGGCAGACCGCCTTCCGGGCCAAGTCGCTGCTGGTGCAGCTGGCCGAGATCTCGGTGGAGGTCGCCCAGACGGTGATCGCGGACGGCGCGGACGGCAACCCGGTACTGCCCTCCTGGTTCCTGATCGAGGCCGCCCGGGACATGCCCCGACTGGTCGAGGCCCGCCGGTGAAGCGGCCGGCCAAGGCCGCCGCGAAGAAGCCCGACCCGGGCACCGTGGCCTTCGAGGAGGGCGTCCGGCTGCTGCGCGGCAACCCGGCCCTCGCCGCCCTGCGGGCCGACGTCTGCCGCTCCGAGGAGTGCACCACGGCCCCGCCCGACGGCTGGGCGGTGGCCGACTCCGACGGCACCCTGCACGTCAACCCGCGCCGCCGGGCCGAACCCGAGGAGTGGGCCTGGGTGCTGGCGCACGGCCTGCTGCACCTCGGCTTCGGCCACCTCCCGGGCGACCGCGGCACCCGCACCCAGCCCGACCCGTACCAGGTCGCCGCCCGCTGCGCCGTGGTCAACCGCTTCCTCGCCACCTTCCCGGTCGGCCGCGCCCCGGTCACCCTCCCGCAGGAGTACCCGGGCGGGGACGAGGAGGAGCTGGCCGAGCGCTGGCGCCGCGACGGCCTGCCCCTGCCCGGCACCGCCGGGACGGCCGGCACCGCCGACTGCGACCAGCTGCTGGTCGAGTGGCGCGGGCACGGCCGGGCCCGCGAGGACTGGCCGGCGGCCTTCGCGGCCGCCCTCACCCGCACCATGTCCGCCGCGATGGACCGGGCCGGCGGCCGGATCGACGCCGAGACCGGCGAGCGCCTGCCCGAACGGCCCTGGAACCGGGCGCTCAACTGGTTCGTCTCCTCGTACCCGCTGCTCGGCGGCATCGCGGCCGGCCTCACCGTCGTCGCCGACGCCGAACTCGCCCGGGCGCACGGCATCGCCGTCGCCGCCGTCAACGCCGAGGCCGCCGAGATCTACGTGAACCCGCTGCGCCACCACTCCGACGAGGAGTGGCGGTTCATCCTCGGCCACGAGATCCTGCACGCCGCCCTGCGGCACGGCGAGCGCCGCGGCGGGCGGGACCCGTTCCTGTTCAACGTCGCCGCCGACTACGTCATCAACGGCTGGCTGCTGGAGATGAACGTCGGCGAGATGCCCGACGGGCTGCTGCACGACCCGCAGCTGAAGGGCCTGTCGGCCGAGGAGGTGTACGACCGGATCGCCCGCGACCAGCGCCGGATCCGCCGGCTCGCCACCCTCGCCGGGAAGAACCGCCCGGACATCCTCGGCGAGCCGCTGGGGCCGCCGCGGGACTACGTCGACCTGGACGACTTCTACCGGCGCGGCCTCCAGCAGGGCTTCGAGCTGCACGGCCGTGAACGCGGGCTGCTCCCGGCCGGGTTGGTCGAGGAGATCCGCGCGCTCGCCCACCCGCCGCTCCCCTGGGACGCGCGACTGGCGCGCTGGTTCGACGAGTTCGTGCCGCGCCCGGAGCCGGTGCGCAGCTACTCCCGCCCGGCTCGCCGGCAGTCCGCCACCCCGGACATCCCCCGGGCCGGCCGCTACCACCCCGAGGAGGAGGTGCCGCGCTGCACCTTCGGGGTGGTCCTGGACACCTCCGGCTCGATGGACCGGACGCTGCTCGGCAAGGCCCTCGGCGCGATCGCCTCCTACGCCGCCGCCCGGGACGTCCCGGCCGCCCGGGTGGTGCACTGCGACGCCGCCCCGCACGACGCCGGGTACCTCCCGGTCGAGGAGATCGCCGGGCGGCTGCGGGTGCACGGGCGCGGCGGCACCGTCCTCCAGCCGGGCATCGACCTGCTGGAGCGGGCCGAGGACTTCCCGCCCGGGGCGCCGGTCCTGGTGATCACCGACGGCATGTGCGACGTGCTGCGGCTGCGCCGGGAGCACGCCTTCCTCGTCCCGCGCGGAGCCGGACTGCCGTTCACCCCGCGCGGACCGGTCTTCCGCATGAGCTGACGGGCCGACGGGCCGACGGGCCACCGGACGGTCAGGCCAGCGCCAGGGCAGGGGCGGCGCCGGTCCGCACCAGCGGGGACAGCGCCACCAGGTAGCAGGCGGCGGCCAGCGGGATGAAGGCCAGGTCGGCCGCCGAGGCGACGGTGCCGACCAGCATCAGCACCGGGCTCCACCAGCGCAGCGTCCGGGCCGCGCCGACCGAGGCGGCGACCAGCAGGGCCAGCAGGCCGACGTAGAACAGCAGCGGGCCGACCTGGTAGACGGCGGGGAGCACCCCGGGGACGGACTGCACCCGGTCGAACAGCCTCGACTGCTCGGCCTTGTCCGCCGCGGCCAGGCCGACGCACAGGTCGATCCCGATCTGCGCCAGCGAGGCCGCCAGGCCCGCGAACGCCGTCCCCAGCGCGGCGTTCGCGGCCAGCCGCCCGGCGGTGGTGCCGCGCGGGGCGAGCAGTCGGCGCAGCGCGAGGAAGACCGGGGCGAACAGCAGCAGCCCGGCGAACATCGCGGTGTGGCCGAGCGTCCAGCCGAGGCCCGGCTCGCGGGAGCCGGGCACCAGGCGGATGCCGCCGTACAGGGCCATCAGGGCGGGGGCGCCGACGGCGGCGTAAGCGGTGAGGCGGGTGTTCCGGATGGCGTTCATCTGACGATCTCCTGCGGTGTCCGTGGTCCGTTCCGACACCGCAGAGCCTCCCGGCCCGACCCCTCGTCGCGGATCGCCCGTACCGGCGAAACCGGCCCCTCCCCCGCAAGGGGGAGTCCCCTCAGGACTCCCCCGCCACCACCGCCCCGGCCTCGTACGCGAACACCACCGCGTGCACCCGGTCGCGCAGTCCGAGCTTGCTCAGCACATTGCTGACGTGGGTCTTCACGGTGTGCTCGCTGACCACCAACTCGGCCGCGATCTCCGCGTTGGACAGCCCGCGCGCGATCAGCTGCAGCGTCTCCTGCTCGCGCAGGGTCAGCTGCTCCAGCAGCTTGGACGGCGGCCGCACCGCCCGCTCCCGGCCGCCCGGGCGGCGGGCCGCGAACTCGCCGATCAGCCGCTTGGTCACCGAGGGCGCGAGCAGCGCCTCGCCCGAGGCCACCATGCGCACCCCGTGCGCCAGGTCGTCCCGGCGGACGTCCTTCAACAGGAAGCCGCTGGCGCCCGCGTACAGCGCGTCGAAGACGTAGTCGTCGATGTCGAAGGTGGTCAGCATGATCACCTTGGTGGCCGGGAACTCCTCGCACACCCGGCGGGCCGCCTCCAGGCCGTCCATCACCGGCATCCGGACGTCCAGCAGCAGCACGTCCGGGTTGTGCGCGCGCACCGCCTCGACCGCCTCGGCGCCGTCGCAGGCCTCGGCGACCACCTCGATGTCCGGCTGGGCGTCCAGGATCATCCCGAACCCGGCCCGCACCAGCTCCTGGTCGTCCGCGACCACCACCCGTATCGGCGTCATCCGCCCACCCTCCCCACCACGCCCGTCGGCCCCAGCGGCAGCCGGACACTCACCAGGAAACCCCTGCCCTCCGGCCCCGGACCGGCCTCGGCCCGGCCGCCGCAGGCCGCGGCCCGCTCGCGGATGCCGACCAGCCCGCGCCCGCCGGACCAGCCGGCCACCGTACGGTCGGCGGCCGGCGGCATCCCGCGACCGTTGTCGGAGACCACCACCTCCAGCACCCCGTCGACCCGGCCCACCCGGATCGCCACCCGGTCCGCCCCGGAGTGCTTGACCGTGTTGGTCAGCGCCTCCTGCACGATCCGGTACGCGGCCGCCTCCACGTCGGCGGGCAACCCGCCCAGCCCGTCCGCGAGTTCGAGGTCCACCCGCAGGCCCGTCCCGCGCACCCGCTCGGCCACGTCGGCGAGTTCGGCCAGCCGGGGCTGCGGCGCCAGCTCCCGCTCCGCCTCCGGGTCCTTCAACACGCCGAGCACCCGCCGCAGTTGCACCATCGCGTCGCGGCCCGCGTCGGCGATGGTGTCGAAGGCGCGGATCGCCCGGTCCGGGTTGTCGCGCACCACCAGCGGCCCGGCCTCGGCCTGGATGACCATCAACGACACCGCGTGCGCCAGGATGTCGTGCATCTCCCGGGCGATCCGGGCCCGCTCCTCGGCGACCGCCCGGGCCGCCTCGCTGGCCGCCCGCACCCCCGCCTCCCGCGCCCGCTCGGCCTGCATCCGGGCCAGCTCCCGCTGGGTGCGCACCAGGGCGCCGAAGACGAAGGAACCGCCCGAGGTCAGCACGCTGAACAGCGCGCCGTTCGGCGAATGGGTGCCGATCACATTGGCGACCACCACGACCGCCAGCACCGGCCAGCGCTGCCGGTCGGGGAAGCGCTCCGCGATGGTGTACATCCCGATCACCGCGTACAGCGGTACCTGCGGGTTCGCCGAGTGCGCCACCACCGACAGCGCCAGCGAGGGCACGGCGCCCGCGATCAGGCCCAGCAGCGAGACCTTGCGCCGCCAGGGCAGGAACAGCGCGGTGGACACCGCCAGCGGGTACACCCACCAGGGCCAGTCGGTGTCGTCGTTGTAGACCGACCAGACCGACACCGCCGCCGAGCAGACCGCCAGGAAGGTGTCCAGCACGTACGGGCTCAGCCCGGCCGTCCGGCTCCGCCAACGCGCCGCGCGCTCCACCGTCGTACCTCCCCCGTACCCGGGGACCCCGTCCCCGCGGAGAAGATCATGCCCTACCGGCAGAACCACCGGCACCGCCCGACCGGACACCGCCGGGTCGGACACCACCGCCCGGCCGGGAGCCGCCGGACCGGACACCGCCCGGTCAGACACCGCTGACCGTCACACCGCCGGTCTCCGCCCGCGCCGTGATGCTGTGCGCCGCGCCCGGCCGCGAGGGGACGCCGACGTCCGCCCCGCCCGACCCCGCCTGCGCGTCCACCGCGTACGCCTCCCCGGACGGCACCCGCAGCCGCACCCCGCCGTTGCCGACCCGGGCCTCCAGCGCCGACGGCGCCGCCGCGAAGTCGGCCCGCACGCCGCCGTTGGTCGCGCTCAGGCGCGCCGTCGGGGAGGTCAGCCCGGTGGCCTCGACCCCGCCGTTCTCCACCGCGGCCTCCACCTCGGCGGACAGCCCCGTCAACCGCACCCCGCCGTTCTCCTCCTTGATCCGCACCTTGGTGCCGGCCGGCACCTGCACCTCGTACCCGACCCCGCAGGAGTCGCAGGAGTACCCCAGCCGCAGCACGCCGTCCTTCACCTCGTGGGTGCTCTTCGGCGCGGACCCCCGGTAGCTCTGCTTCTCGACGACGTGCACCGAGTCACCGGTGCCGGTCACCACGACCCCGCCGTTCTCCCCCTCGACCACCAGCTCCCCGACCGGCTCGGCCACCCCGTACGTCACCGTCCGGTGCTCGTCCGACTCCAGGAACGGCAGGCACCCCTGCATCCCCAGCACCACCGCCGCCGTGATCGCCACCGCGCCCAGCACCCGCTTCATGTCCGGCCCCCTTCGCAAAGCCCCGCCGTCCCGACACCGAGAACCCTCCCGCGACCGGCCCCCTCGGCACCTCCCTCCGCGGAGCGGTTCCCGCCCCTCCCCCGTGCGGGGGATGGCGGGCAATTCACGGATTCACCGGCGCGGCCGCCGCTTCGCCGGTAGCTTGTTTGCCCGCGCTCAACCTCCCGGAGCCGCACCACGCCCAGGCACTGACGACGAGGGCTGATCAGGCAATGGCCAACACCCCGCCCGGCGGACCGGGTCCCGCGACCGGGCACGGCCTGGACGACCGCGTGCCCTTCCTGGCCCGGCTCGACCACGCCGACCGCACCGCCCTGCTCGCCCTCGGCCACCGGCTCGACTACCCCGCCCGCTCCACCGCACTGCGCGAGGGCGAACCCTCCGACCACGTCCTGCTCGTCCTGCACGGCTGGCTCAAGGTGACCGCCCTCGCCGAGAACGGCTACGAGGCCCTGCTCGCCCTGCGCGGGCCGGGCGACATCGTCGGCGAGTCCGCCGCCCTCAGCGGCCGGCCCCGGGCCGCCACCGTCACCGCGCTGGAACAGGTCTCCGCCACCGCCGTCGACCGGGCCGCCTTCACCACCTACCTGCAGAACACCCCCGCCGCCGCGATGCAGCTCCTGGCACTCTCCACCGACCGGCTGCGCGCCGCCGACCGGCACCGGCTCAAGTTCGCCTCGCTCAGCGTCAGCGAACGCCTCGCCGACCTCCTGCTGGAACTCGCCCGCACCCACGGCCGCCGCACCGCCGAGGGCATCGTCGTCTCCGTCCCGCTCAGCCAACAGGAACTCGCCGGCTCCGTCGGTGCCTCCCGCGAGGCCGTCGCCCGCCTGCTCAAGTCCCTGCGGGACCGCGGCATCGTCGTCACCAGCCGCCGCTCCCTGGTCGTCGCGCGCCCCGACCTGCTCCGGAGGCCCGGCCAACTCCGCTGATCCGCACAGCAGTTCTGTGCACACCGTCACAGAGCGAGTACCTCAACGGCGCTCACGCCGACCTGCCCGGCACGGGCAGGCTGAGGCCGACGACGAATCGAGAGGCGACCATGACCGATCCGGTGAACCACACCATCCTGCTGCTGGACATCGAACAGTTCGGCCGACGGGACGACGTCGAGCAGGCCTTCATGCGCCGCATGCTCTACTCCGTCCTGCACGAGACGCTGCGCAGCGCCGGGGTCGAACCCGCCGAACAGCGCCTGGAGGACCGTGGCGACTCGGTGATGGCCCTGATCAACGCCACCGTCCCCAAGGCCCGGCTGCTGCACGCGCTGATCAACGAGACTCCCACCCTGCTGCACGCCAACAACCGCCTCGCGGCCGCCGGCGCCCGGGTACGGCTGCGGATCGTGCTCGCCTCCGGCGAGGTCGCCGTCCAGGAGCTCGGCGGAGCCCTCGGCGGCGCCGTCGGCTGGGACCTCAACCAGGCCTTCCGGCTGCTCGACTCGACCCCGCTCCGGGAGGCCCTCCGGCACCGCGAGGGGCCCTGCGCCCTCGCCGTGTCCGACGCGCTCTACCAGGGCATCGTCCGGCACGGCCACGGCGGCCTGGCGCCGGAGGCGTTCCACCGGGTCACCGTCCAGGGCAAGGAGGGCGAGTTCCCGGCCTGGCTGCACGGCGCACCCGCTCCCGACGCCCCGGAACCCGCCCCGGCGAGCGCCCCGACCACCACCCGGGCCCTGGCAGCGGCCCCGCCCCCGGCACCGGCCCCGGCGGCCGCCCAGGGCGCCGCCACCTTCCAGTTCCTCGGCGGCACCCCCACCTTCGGCGGCAACCTCATCGGCGGCGACCAGCACGTCGTCTCCGGCGGCCAGGTCCACGGCGACGTCAACACCGGCAACACCGTCGGCGGCGACCGATGACCACCACCGCCGAGCCGGAGGCCGCGGACCAGGAGGACGGCCTCCAGGAAGCCCCGCCCGAGGACCCGCAGAACGCCGTGGAGGCCGTCCAGGAACTCCTGGAGCACGTCCCGGACTCCTTCGCCGGCCGCACCTACCTCTTCGCCGGCGGCACCCCCGGCTTCGGCGGCGACCTCATCGGCGGCGACCGGCACACCGTCTCCGGCGGCCAGGTCCACGGCGACGTCGTCACCGGCCACAAGACCACGATCTACCAGGTCGGCGGGGCCGCACTGCACGCCTCCGGGCTGGTCCCGACCGATGAACTCATCGCCCTGGCCGAGGTCTTCCGGCCCGGACCGGCCTTCGACCAGGCTCTCGTGTACCTCCGCGAGCAACGGGTCCTGGTCCTCACCGGCCGGGCGGACACCGGCCGCCGCGCCGCCGCACTGATGCTGCTGCGTGAGCTGGGCATCGACCGGATTCGAAACCTGGACCCGGATGTCAGTCCCACCGCCCTGCTCAACGGCGTCGAACGGGCCGAGGGGTACGTGCTCACCGACTACACGGCCTCCCGCACCCGCCCACTGCTCCGATCCGACCTCCACCGCCTGCGCGAGGCACTCGCCAAGCAGGACGGCTACCTGGTCATCACCACCACCCCCTCCCCCACGCTCCGCGAACTCCCCACGGTCGGCTGGTCACCGCCCGACCCGGGGCTCGTCCTCGGTGCCCATCTGCGGGCACTGCGGGACGACGGCGTCCCCTTCGAGCAGCTGCTCGCCCTGGACCCCGTCGAGGGGTTCCTGGCCAAGTACCCGCCGATCCGGGAGATCGCCGAGTTCGCCGTCAGGCTGGCGGCCTACTCCCCGCTGACCGGCAGGCCCTCCGACCTCGCCGACTTCGGTCGGGGCGCGGTCCAGGAGAAGGTCGGCCGCTGGTTCGGGGACGACGGACTCCCCCTCCACGACAAGGCCTTCCTGATCTCCCTGGCCGTCTTCGACCACGCCCCCTACACCCTCGCCGCCGAGTGCGCCGACAAGCTGTTCCGCCGCCTGGAGACCATCCGCACCCCCGGCCGCCCGGACGGCATCCCGCCGTTCGGCAGCTCGGTCGAGGACCGGATGGCCCTCGCCCGGGCCGAGCTCACCGAGGAGTCCGAGCAGACCCCCTGGGGCCCGGTCCCCCAGCGGATGGCCTCCTTCCTGGACCCCCGTACCTCCCCCACCCTGCTGCGCGAGGTCTGGACGAGCCACCCCTCCGCCCGCCCCGCGATCACCGGCTGGCTGAACGCCCTGGCCACCGACTCCCGCGCCCTGGTCCGCACCCGGGTGGCCTCCACCACCGCCCTGCTGGCCTCCGTCGACCTCTCCGCCGCCATGAGCGGGCTGCTCGGTCCCTGGTCCGGCGCCAAGGACTTCCGGCTCTGCCTCCAGGCCGCCAACAGCCTCGCCCTCGCCTACCACGCGGGCACCGCGGCCGTGCCCCGCATCCTGCGCGGCTGGGCCGGCGACGACAACGCCCGCCGCCGCTGGACGGCCATCCGCTGCTACGCCCTGCTCGGCCCGCTGCTGCCGACCCAGGCCCTGGAGGCCTTCGCCCTGGCCGCCGAGCGGCTGACCGCCGGCGAGCTCGACCAGCTGACCGCCGGGTTCCGGCCCGGCGCGCGGCCGTCGGAGCAGCCCGACCGCCACCAGGCGCTCGGGCTGCTCGAAGCGGCCGAGCTGATGCTGCTCTCCGCCGAGGCCGAGCTGACCCTGCGCACCCTGGTCCGCTGGCTCTCCGGCCCGGCCGCCCTGCGCCAGCTGGCCCTGGCCGCCTTCCTGACCGCCGCGCAGCGCACCGAGGACACCGCCGTGGGCCGGCCGCTGCTGCTCGACTGGTACGCCCGGAGCCCGCGACCCGAGCCGGGAGGTGTGCGCAGCGTCACCGTGCTGCCCGCGCCCGAGGAGCCCGCGCCGGTCCGAGCGCTGCTGGTCGCCCTGTGGCGCACGGCCCTGGAGGACCCGCACTACCGCGACGCCGCCCTGGGGGTGCTGCGCGGCTGGCTGGTCGGCGCCGCCGACCAGCCCGGCACCACCGCCCGGCTCACCGAACTCTTCGACGACCTGGCCGTCACCGAGCGCGACCGCCGGCGGCTCGACCACCTGGTCCGCACCGTACGCGCCGACGGCCCGGCGACCGCGGCGCTGCCCGACAACTGACACAGCACCGTCCGACCCGTCCCGATCCTGGAGCACCCGCGCATGTCGGCACGACACCGCCCCGACCTCCCCCACGGAGACCTGACCGACCCGGTCCTGACGGTCCACCCGCTGGGCCGCGCGCTCGGCCTGCCCAAGCGCCCGGCCGCCCGGGCCGACTCCGCCCTCGTCCTGACCACCCCGTCCGGGGAGCACCAGGTCTACCTGCCCCCGCACCGCCCGGGGTTCAGCGACCTGGTGGGCCGCAACTACCAGGCCGCGTACGAGGTCGACCTCGGCCTGCACCACCTGCGGGCCGAGGAGCGGCTGCCCGGCCGGGACGACGTCGGGGCCTTCGAGGCCGTGGTGGAGATCGACTGGCAGGTGTCGGCCGCGGAGCTGGTCGTGGCGAGCCGGATCCGCGACGTCCCCGCGCTGCTGGTCCCGCGGATCCGGCAGCGGATGCGGGCGGTCACCCGCCACCTCTCCACCGACCGGAGCGGCGAGGCCGAGTCCGCCGTCCAGGAGGAGCTGGACGGCTTCCCGGTCGCCGAGGCCGAGGGCCTGCGGGTGCGCTGCACCGTCCAGTTGGACATCGACCAGGCCGCCCGCGAGCAGAAGGAGCGGCTGCGCGGCTACCACTTCGACACCCAGGCCCACCCGCACGCCCTCCGGCAGGTCCAGGAGTCCAACGAGGTCCTCGCCGCGAAGGCGAAGTTCTACCAGTACCACCTGGAGCAGGGCGGGGTGACCGCCTGGGCCCTCCAGGTGGCCGCTCACCCCGAGGACCTGAAAGCCGCCCTCACGTACTTGAAGGACGAGCAGCAGGAGCTGGTCCAGGGCCAGCTCCAGGTGATCCAGCGGCTGCTCGACCAGAACGGCCTGGAGGAGTTCGAGCTGGAGGGCCCGCGCCAGGAGGCGAAGGCCGCGCTCGAAGCGATCCTGCGCCACCGCCCAGCGGGCCCGGGCACGCCCCGGCTCGACAAGGGCCCGAACCCGCCGTTGCCGCAGTGAACCCGAGGAGTCCCGCCGTGTCCGCCCCCGCCGGTACCGCCCCGGTGCCCCCGCCGCCGGGTACCGCCCTGCTCGCCGAGCTGCGCACCGAGATCGCCCGCGCGGACAGCAAGGCGGCCGTCCTGGTCGCCGCCCTCGGCGTGATCGTCGGAGTGCTCGGCGGCCTGCTCACCAGCACCGGCTGGGCGCCGCAGCAGCTCTCCGGCGCGGCGAAGGCGTTGCTGGCCCTCGGCGGCCTGGGCATCGCCGTCTCCCTGGTCTCGCTGCTGCTCGCGGTGCTGCCCCGCTTCCGGCGCAGCACCTGGCGCCCGGGCCGCCCGCTCGGCTACTTCGGGGACATCCGGCTGGCCGCCGAACGGGGGCTGCTCACCGACGCCCTGGCCGACACCGAGCGGCTGGCCGCGGAGGCCGTGCGGGCCGCGCTCGCGGAGAACAGCCTGATCGCCGCGCGGAAGCACTCCTGGGTCCGGGTCGGCATCCTCGCCTTCGGCGCCGGCTTGTTCCCGCTGGTCACCGCCCTGTTCCTGGGCTGACCGGCCTGCCCCGCCCAGCACCGCCCAGCACCGTCCTGCCCAACCCGTCACCGTACGGACGCCGCCGTGCGCGCGTCCCGTCCCCGAGGACCCCGCCATGACCGAACCGACCTACCCGGACGCCACACCGCCGCCGTACCCCACGGCCGCCCCGCAGTACCCGACGGCGCAGCCACCCGCCTACCCGACCGCCGCTCCCCCGCCGCCGCCCCCGTACCCCGCGCCGGCCCCGCAGCCCCCCGCCCCGCCGCAGTACCCCACCGCCGTCCCGCCCCAGTACGCTCCCCCGCCCCAGCCCCAGCACCCCCAGCACCCCCCGCGCATCCCCGCCCAGGGCTTCGCCCCGCCGCCCGCCCCGCCCCGGCCGCCGGTCCTCGACCCCACCGTCGACATCGACCCGCACACCGGCCGGGTCCACCTGGCGGCCCGCCAGCGCGGCGCCGACGCCACCGCGGTCGGCCAACTGCTGCTCCAGCTGCCGCACTTCCTGTGCAGCCTGCTGGTCGTCACGCTGGTCTCGCTGCTCCTCCCCGAGCCGCTCAACCTGGTGCTGATCGGCCTCTGGATCGCCTCCGGCGCGCTGGTGTTCCACCGCCCGACCGAGAAGGTGCTCGCCCGCTACCTGTTCCGGATGCGTCCGGCGCTGCACTCCGAGCTGACCAGGCTGGAGCCGATCTGGCACCAGGTGACCGCCAAGGCGGGGGTGAACCCGGAGACGTACGACCTGTGGATCGAGGACCACAAGGCCGTCAACGCCACCGCGGCCGCCGGCCACATCGTCGGGGTCACCCGGTACGCGCTGGAGACCCTCCCCGACGCCCAGCTGGCCGCCGTGCTCGCCCACGAGCTCGGCCACCACCGCGGCGGCCACGCCTGGGCGACCCTGCTCGGCTACTGGTACTCGATGCCGGCCCGGATCGCCTGGGCGGTCTTCCGGATCGCGGCGGTCGTGGCGTTCCGGATCGCCTCGGTGTTCTCGCTGCTCGGCGCCCTGGTGGTCGGGCTGGTCTCGGTGGTCCTGGTGGTGGCCGTGGCGCTCTCCTTCCCGCCGCTGCTGCTGGTCCTGGTCACGCCGTACCTGCTGGCCGCGGTCGGCCGCCGCTCCGAGCTGAGGGCGGACGTCCAGGCCGCCGAACTCGGTTTCGCGGACGCCATGATCGAGGTCTTCCACGGCTTCCTGCGGGACGAGGAGGAGGCCCTGGCGGCCGCCGCGCGGGAGAACGGGGGCCGGGCCGTCCGCCCGGGCCTGGGCCGGCGGCTGCTGTCCAGCCACCCGGACACCCACACCCGGATCCGCCGGCTGGAGGACTGGCGCGCGGCCGCGGCCACCCCGGTCCGGTAGCGCCCGGAAGCACCGGCCAGGAGCACCCGCCGGAAACGCCGCAGGGCGGCCACCCCGTGAGGGGTGACCGCCCTGCGATCAGTGACGCTCGACTCAGCCGGTGTACGGGCCGTAGTCGTAGTCGTCCAGCGGAACCGCCTGGCCGGAGCCGGCGCCGAAGGGCGACAGGTCGTAGTCGTCGTAGCCGACGGCCGAGTACATGGCGGCCTTGGCCTCCTCGGTCGGCTCGACCCGGATGTTGCGGTAGCGGGGCAGACCCGTACCGGCCGGGATGAGCTTACCGAGGATGACGTTCTCCTTGAGGCCCAGCAGCGGGTCCGACTTGGCGTGGATAGCCGCGTCGGTGAGGACCCGGGTCGTCTCCTGGAAGGAGGCGGCCGACAGCCAGGACTCGGTGGCCAGCGAGGCCTTGGTGATACCCATCAGCTGCGGACGGCCGGAGGCGGGGTGACCGCCCTCGGAGACCACGCGACGGTTCTCGGTCTCGAAGCGGCCGCGCTCGACGAGCTCGCCCGGGAGCAGCTCGGCGTCGCCCGACTCGATGATCGTCACGCGGCGGAGCATCTGCCGGATGATGATCTCGATGTGCTTGTCGTGGATCGACACGCCCTGCGAGTTGTAGACCTTCTGGACTTCGGCGACCAGGTGGATCTGGACGGCGCGCTGGCCCATGATGCGCAGGACGTCGTGCGGGTTGGTGGCACCCATGGTCAGCTTCTGGCCGACCTCGACCGCCTCGCCCTCGCTGACCAGCAGCTTGACACGCTTCGAGACCGGGTAGGCGATCTCGTCGGTGCCGTCGTCCGGCGTGATGACGATCTTGCGGGTCTTCTCGGTGTCCTCGATCCGCGCGCGGCCGGTGGCCTCGGAGATCGGGGCCACACCCTTGGGGGTGCGGGCCTCGAAGAGCTCGACGACACGCGGCAGACCCTGGGTGATGTCGTCACCGGCCACACCACCGGTGTGGAAGGTACGCATGGTCAGCTGGGTGCCGGGCTCACCGATGGACTGGGCGGCGATGATGCCGACCGCCTCACCGATGTCGACCAGCTTGCCGGTGGCCAGCGAACGGCCGTAGCAGAAGGCACAGGTGCCGACGGCCGACTCACAGGTGAGGATCGAGCGGACCTTGACCTCGGACACGCCGTGGCGGATCAGCTCGTCCATCAGCACGTCACCGAGGTCGGTGTTGGCGGTGGCGAGCAGCTTGCCGTCGACGGTGATGTCCTCGGCGAGCATGCGGGCGTACACGCTGGTCTCGACGTCGTCGGCCTTGCGCAGCACGCCGTCGGCGCCCACGGAGCCGATCGACAGCTTGAGGCCGCGCTCGGTGCCGCAGTCCTCCTCGCGAATGATGACGTCCTGGGAGACGTCGACCAGACGACGGGTGAGGTAGCCGGAGTCGGCGGTACGGAGGGCGGTGTCCGCCAGACCCTTACGGGCACCGTGGGTGGAGATGAAGTACTCCAGCACGGTGAGACCCTCACGGAACGACGCCTTGATGGGTCGCGGGATGGTCTCGTTCTTGGCGTTGGACACCAGACCACGCATACCGGCGATCTGGCGCATCTGCATCATGTTTCCACGAGCACCCGAGTCGACCATCATGAAGATGGGGTTCGTCTTCGGGAAGTTCTCGTTCATGGCCTCGGCGACCTCGTTGGTCGCCTGGGTCCAGATGCCGATGAGCTCCTGCTTGCGCTCGTCGTTGGTGATCAGGCCGCGCTCGTACTGACGCTGGACCTTCTCCGCCTTCGCCTCGTAGCCCTCGAGGATCTGGGGCTTGTTCGGCGGGACGACGACGTCGGAGATCGAGACGGTGACGCCCGAGCGGGTCGACCAGTGGAAACCGGACGCCTTGAGGTTGTCCAGGGTCGCCGCGACGACGACCTTGGGGTAGCGCTCCGCCAGGTCGTTGACGATCGCGGAGAGCTGCTTCTTGCCCACCTCGTAGTCGACGAACGGGTAGTCCTCGGGCAGCAGCTCGTTGAAGAGCGCGCGGCCCAGGGTGGTGCTGAGGCGGAAGGGCTCGCCGTCGAACCAGGTCGACTGGCCCTCCTCGTCCACCGGCGGGGTCCAGCCACGGGGCGGGACGGTGCCGGCGGCCAGGCGCAGCTCGATCGGGGCCTGGACGTCCAGCTCGCGGGCGTCGAAGGCCATGATCGCCTCGGCGGTCGACGAGAAGGTGCGGCCGGCGCCCTTCACGTTGTCGCGGTCCGAGGTCAGGAAGAACAGGCCGAGCACCATGTCCTGGGTCGGCATGGTGACGGGGCGACCGTCGGCCGGCTTGAGGATGTTGTTCGAGGACAGCATCAGGATGCGGGCCTCGGCCTGCGCCTCCGCGGAGAGCGGCAGGTGGACGGCCATCTGGTCACCGTCGAAGTCCGCGTTGAACGCGGTGCAGACGAGCGGGTGGATCTGGATGGCCTTGCCCTCGACCAGCTGCGGCTCGAAGGCCTGGATGCCGAGGCGGTGCAGGGTGGGCGCACGGTTCAGCAGGACGGGGTGCTCGGCGATGACCTCTTCGAGCACGTCCCACACGACCGGGCGGGCGCGCTCGACCATGCGCTTGGCCGACTTGATGTTCTGCGCGTGGTTCAGGTCGACCAGGCGCTTCATCACGAACGGCTTGAAGAGCTCCAGCGCCATGGCCTTCGGCAGACCGCACTGGTGCAGCTTGAGCTGCGGGCCGACGACGATGACCGAACGGGCCGAGTAGTCGACTCGCTTGCCGAGCAGGTTCTGACGGAAACGACCCTGCTTGCCCTTGAGCATGTCGCTCAGGGACTTGAGCGGGCGGTTGCCCGGACCGGTGACCGGACGGCCGCGGCGGCCGTTGTCGAACAGCGCGTCGACGGCCTCCTGGAGCATGCGCTTCTCGTTGTTCACGATGATCTCGGGGGCACCGAGGTCGAGCAGGCGCTTCAGGCGGTTGTTGCGGTTGATCACGCGGCGGTACAGGTCGTTCAGGTCGGAGGTCGCGAAGCGGCCACCGTCCAGCTGCACCATCGGACGCAGGTCCGGCGGGATGACCGGGACGCAGTCCAGCACCATGCCGTTGGGCTTGTTGCTGGTCTGCAGGAACGCGGAGACGACCTTGAGGCGCTTGAGCGCACGGGTCTTCTTCTGGCCCTTGCCGGTGCGGATGATCTCGCGGAGGCGCTCGGCCTCCTCCGCCAGGTCGAAGGTCTCCAGGCGGTCCTTGAGGGCCGCGGCGCCCATCGAGCCGGAGAAGTAGGTGCCGAAGCGGTCGCGCAGCTCGCGGTAGAGCAGCTCGTCGCCCTCCAGGTCCTGGACCTTGAGGTTCTTGAAGCGGGCCCACACCTCGTCGAGGCGGTCGAGCTCGCGCTGCGCGCGGTCGCGCAGCTGCTTCATCTCGCGCTCGGCGCCCTCGCGCACCTTGCGGCGCACGTCGGCCTTGGCGCCCTCGGCCTCCAGCTCGGCGAGGTCGGACTCGGCCTTCTTGGCGCGGCCTTCGAGGTCGGAGTCGCGGCGGTTCTCGATCTGCTGGCGCTCGACCGAGACGTGCGCCTCCAGGGACGGCAGGTCGCGCTGGCGGCGCTCGTCGTCGACCCAGGTGATCATGTAGGCGGCGAAGTAGATGACCTTCTCGAGGTCCTTCGGCGCCAGGTCGAGCAGGTAGCCGAGGCGGGACGGCACGCCCTTGAAGTACCAGATGTGGGTGACCGGGGCGGCCAGCTCGATGTGGCCCATCCGCTCGCGGCGCACCTTGGCGCGGGTCACCTCGACGCCGCAGCGCTCACAGATGATGCCCTTGAAGCGGACGCGCTTGTACTTACCGCAGTAGCACTCCCAGTCCCGGGTCGGGCCGAAGATCTTCTCGCAGAAGAGGCCGTCCTTTTCGGGCTTCAGGGTGCGGTAGTTGATGGTCTCCGGCTTCTTGACCTCGCCGTGCGACCACTGGCGGATGTCGTCGGCGGTGGCCAGGCCGATGCGGAGCTCGTCGAAGAAGTTGACGTCAAGCACTGGTCGTCAAGCCCTCTTTCGTGATTCGAGAGTTTGTCTGTGGTCTGAGGGGGGCCTGGGGGCGGGCCGGCTGCGCGGGGCAGCCGGCCCGACCTCCGTCAGACCTCTTCGACGCTGCTCGGCTCGCGCCGGGACAGGTCGATGCCGAGCTCTTCGGCGGCGCGGAAGACGTCCTCGTCGGAGTCCCGCATCTCGATGGACTGGCCGTCCGAGGACAGCACCTCCACGTTGAGGCAGAGCGACTGCATTTCCTTGATGAGAACCTTGAAGGACTCGGGAATGCCGGGCTCGGGGATGTTCTCGCCCTTGACGATGGCCTCGTAGACCTTCACGCGGCCGAGCACGTCGTCGGACTTGATGGTGAGCAGCTCCTGCAGGGCGTACGCGGCGCCGTACGCCTCGAGGGCCCACACCTCCATCTCACCGAAGCGCTGACCACCGAACTGCGCCTTACCACCGAGCGGCTGCTGGGTGATCATCGAGTACGGACCGGTCGAACGGGCGTGCAGCTTGTCGTCGACCAGGTGGTGCAGCTTGAGGATGTACATGTAGCCGACCGAGACCGGCATCGGGAACGGCTCGCCGGAGCGGCCGTCGAACAGGCGGGCCTTGCCGGTGGAGTTCACCAGGCGCTCACCGTCACGGGTGAGGGTGGTGTTGTCCAGCAGACCGGTGATCTCGTCCTCGCGGGCACCGTCGAAGACCGGGGTGGCGAGGTTGGTGCCACCGCTGACCTGGTCGGCGCCGATCGCCTGGAGGCGCTGGGCCCACTCGTCGGCGAGGCCGGAGACGTCCCAGCCCTGCTTGGCGAGCCACCCGAGGTGGATCTCCAGGACCTGTCCCGGGTTCATTCGGGACGGGACACCCAGCGGGTTGAGGATGATGTCGACCGGGGTGCCGTCCTCGAGGAAGGGCATGTCCTCGACCGGAAGGATCTTGGAGATGACACCCTTGTTGCCGTGACGGCCGGCGAGCTTGTCACCGTTGGTGATCTTGCGCTTCTGGGCCACGTAGACGCGGACCAGCTGGTTGACGCCCGGGGGCAGCTCGTCGCCCTCTTCGCGGTCGAAGACGCGGACGCCGATGACCTTGCCGGACTCACCGTGCGGGACCTTGAGCGAGGTGTCGCGGACCTCACGGGCCTTCTCGCCGAAGATCGCGCGGAGCAGGCGCTCCTCGGGGGTCAGCTCGGTCTCACCCTTCGGGGTGACCTTGCCGACGAGGATGTCACCGGTGACGACGTCGGCGCCGATCCGGATGATGCCGCGCTCGTCCAGGTCCGCGAGGACCTCCTCGGAGACGTTCGGGATGTCCCGGGTGATCTCCTCGGGGCCGAGCTTGGTGTCACGGGCGTCGACCTCGTGCTCCTCGATGTGGATCGAGGAGAGGACGTCGTCCTGCACGAGGCGCTGCGACAGGATGATCGCGTCCTCGTAGTTGTGACCCTCCCACGACATGAACGCCACGAGCAGGTTCTTGCCGAGGGCCATCTCGCCCTCGTCGGTGCACGGGCCGTCGGCCAGCACCTGGTTGACCTCGACCCGGGCGCCCTCGTCCACGAGCACCTTCTGGTTGAAGGCGGTGCCCTGGTTGGAGCGGGTGAACTTGGCGGCGCGGTACGTGGTGTACGTGCCGTCGTCGTTCGCCACGGTGACGTAGTCGGCCGAGACCTCCTGCACCACGCCGGACTTCTCGGCGGTGATGACGTCGGCGGCGTCGACGGCGCAGCGGTACTCCATGCCGGTGCCGACCAGCGGGGCCTCGCTCTTCAGCAGCGGCACCGCCTGGCGCATCATGTTCGAGCCCATGAGCGCGCGGTTGGCGTCGTCGTGCTCGAGGAACGGGATCATGGCGGTCGCGACCGACACCATCTGGCGCGGCGAGACGTCCATGTAGTCGATCTCGGAGCCCGGGATGTAGTCGATCTCGCCGCCGCGGCGACGGACCAGGACACGGGGCTCGGCGAAGTGCAGGTCCGCGGTCAGCGGGGCGTTCGCCTGGGCGATGACGTAGCGGTCCTCCTCGTCGGCGGTGAGGTAGTCCACCTTCTCGGTGACGACACCGTCGACGACCTTGCGGTACGGGGTCTCGATGAAGCCGAAGGCGTTGACCCGGCCGTACGAGGCCAGCGACCCGATCAGACCGATGTTCGGGCCTTCCGGGGTCTCGATCGGACACATGCGGCCGTAGTGCGAGGGGTGCACGTCACGGACCTCGAAGCCGGCGCGCTCACGGGAGAGACCACCGGGACCGAGGGCGGACAGACGACGCTTGTGGGTCAGGCCCGACAGCGGGTTCGTCTGGTCCATGAACTGCGACAGCTGGCTGGTGCCGAAGAACTCCTTGATGGAGGCGACGACCGGCCGGATGTTGATCAGGGTCTGCGGCGTGATCGCCTCGACGTCCTGGGTGGTCATGCGCTCGCGCACGACGCGCTCCATACGGGCGAGACCCGTACGGACCTGGTTCTGGATGAGCTCGCCGACGTTGCGCAGGCGGCGGTTGCCGAAGTGGTCGATGTCGTCGACCTCGACCACGATGTCGCGGCCGGTCTCGTCACGCCACTCGGTCTCGCCCGCGTGCAGCTTCACCAGGTACTTGATCGCACCGATGATGTCGGGCTCGGTGAGCACACCGGAGTCCAGCGACTCGGCGTTGCCCAGCTTCCTGTTCAGCTTGTAACGACCGACCTTGGCCAGGTCGTAGCGCTTCGGGTTGAAGTACAGGTTCTCCAGAAGCGTCTGCGCGGCCTCGCGCGTCGGCGGCTCGCCCGGACGCAGCTTGCGGTAGATGTCCAGCAGCGCGTCGTCCTGGCCCTGGGTGTGGTCCTTCTCCAGGGTGTTGCGCATCGACTCGTACTCGCCGAACTCCTCGAGAATCATCTCGTTGGTCCAGCCGAGAGCCTTGAGCAGCACGGTGACGGACTGCTTGCGCTTGCGGTCGATGCGGACGCCGACCATGTCGCGCTTGTCGATCTCCATCTCGAGCCAGGCACCACGCGAGGGGATGACCTTGCAGGAGTAGATGTCCTTGTCGGACACCTTGTCCAGGGTGGAGTCGAAGTACACGCCCGGGGAGCGGACGAGCTGCGACACGACGACACGCTCGGTGCCGTTGATCACGAACGTGCCCTTGTGGGTCATGAGCGGGAAATCGCCCATGAAGACCGTCTGAGACTTGATCTCACCGGTCTCGTTGTTGGTGAACTCGGCCGTGACGAAGAGCGGGGCCGCGTACGTGAAGTCGCGGTCCTTGCACTCGTCAATGGAGTTCTTCGGCGGCTCGAAACGGTGGTCGCGGAAGGTCAGGGACATCGACCCGCTGAAGTCCTCGATCGGCGAGATCTCCTCGAAGATCTCCTCCAGACCGGACTTGGTGGGGACGTCCTGACCAGACTCCAACGCCTGCTCGACCCGGGACTTCCAGGCCGCGTTGCCGAGCAGCCAGTCAAAGCTCTCGGTCTGCAGGGCCAGGAGGTTCGGGACCTCGAGGGGCTCCTTGATCTTCGCGAACGAGACGCGGAGCGGGGCGGTGGATGCGGCGGAATTGTTCGAGGCGTTGCGCGGCGCGGCCAAGAGGGGGGTCCTTCCGAGGGCTCGGAGCTCACTACGCGCGTACCAGCCGGGCCTGCTTGAGCCTGGATTCCGCCTCCCTCGCAGCTGGCCTCCGCCGGGGTCGAAACCCCAGGTCAGAGCCGCTTTGCGGAGGCGGTGCCAGACCCCTTCAGGGCAACGCAAACTCCGGGCGACGAGTCACGGAGCAGCTAACAGGCAGCGCAAAGGGACAGTGTAGCCAAAGGCCACACTGCTGTCCAGCTCTGATTCGGAAACCGAATCGGAGACTCCTCCCGGTAGCCGGGGGCGCGGGCGCCCACCGGGTACTGCTCTAACTCACGTGGAGTCATTTCCCGCCCGAGCCGCTGGTTATGCATCCAGCGGCGAACCAACCGGGCGGACTCGCGCCTTGAGAATCGCGCGCCTCGCCAGGTTCGTCAAGGGCCCGCCGGCGGGGCGGGCCTCGACCCGTTCATCGGTCCGAACCCCTCCGGCGTTACAGAAGCCGTGGTCGGGGCCACCGTCGATGACGGTGATCACCATACTCCTCGTCGCCGACAGTACCGAGTGCGCGATCGGCCACACCGGTGGCCGGCCGGCCGCGGGCGGCGGGGAGGGCGGGCGGGCCCGGAAACACAAAAGACCGGGCCGACCACCCGCAAGGGTGATCGGCCCGGCCTCAGGCCCCCTCAGAGGGGGCGAGAAGTCACTTGACGGTGACCTTGGCGCCGGCACCCTCGAGGGCGGCCTTGGCCTTCTCGGCAACGTCCTTGGCAACCTTCTCCAGGACCTTGGCACCAGCGGTGTCAACGAGGTCCTTGGCCTCCTTCAGGCCGAGGGAGGTCAGGGTGCGCACCTCCTTGATGACCTGGATCTTCTTGTCACCGGCGCCGTCGAGGATGACGTCGAACTCGTCCTGCTCCTCAACGGCCTCGGCCACGGCGCCCGGGCCGGCGATGCCGGCAACGGCGACCGGAGCGGCGGCGGTGACGTCGAACTTGTCCTCGAAGGCCTTCACGAAGGCGGCGAGCTCGATGAGGGTGAGCTCCTCGAACTGCGCGAGCAGCTCGTCCTGGGACAGCTTCGCCATGATGGCGTCCTTCCACTAAATCGGCAGGTGGTGCCGGATGTACGGGTTGGGCGGGCACGGGCCCGCAGCGAGGCGTGAGCCTGCCGATTACTCGGCGGCGGCGTCCTCGGCGGCGGGAGCCGGCGTACCGGCACCGCCCTGCTCGACCTTGTCGCGCAGCGCGTCCACAGTGCGGACGAGCTTCGACGGCAGGGCCTGGAAGAGCGCGGCAGCCTGGGACTGCTTGGCCTTCAGGGCACCCGCCAGCTTGGCGAGCAGCACCTCGCGGGACTCGAGGTCCGCGAGCTTCTTGATCTCATCGGCGGACAGCGCCTTACCGTCAAGGACACCGCCCTTGATGATGAGAGCGGGGTTCTCCTTGGCGAAGTCACGCAGAGCCTTCGCCGACTCCACCGGGTCACCGGTGACGAAGGCGACAGCCGTCGGACCGTTGAACAGGTCGTCGAGCTCGGAGATCCCGGCCTCATTGGCCGCGATCTTGGTCAGCGTGTTCTTCACCACGGCGTACTCGGCGTTGTCGCCGAGCGAGCGACGCAGGGTCTTGACCTGCTTCACCGAGAGACCGCGGTACTCGGTCAGCAGCGCCGCGGAGGAGCCACGGAACTTGTCCGTGATCTCGGCGACGGCGGCAGCCTTGTCGGGCCTGGCCATAGGCTTACGCCTCCTTCCGTGATGTCGAAGTCCGGCCGACCGCGAAAGTCGACCATTCACACCTCGAACCGGCCGGACGGAAGGAAAGCCCTTGCAGAAAATGCAATGAGCCCCGGTGCGCAGGCGCACGGGGCTCGTAGCGACCTCGACGGGCACCAGCGCGAACGCGGGACCCGGAAGTCGAAGCTCCAGACACACCTGCGCGGGCTGCCTGCGACGAAGCGCAGATCCTTCGGCCACCGACTCCCTGACGGGGGCGGCGACAACCAGCGGTCTTTGGCTTCGGCAACAGTAACCGGACTCGTCCGGACGACGCAAATCGCCCTCGGACGGGTGAACCGGAACGGGCCCCGGCGGGCTCAGCGGGCCAGCGGGGAGACCGTCCGGACGCCGGTGTCCACGGTGTCCGTCTCGGCCGGGGCCTGGGCCGAGAGCAGCGCGCCGGCCGGGTCGGAGTAGATCACCGAGTCGTCCGCCCGGCCGCTGTCCCCGTTCCCGGTGCGCTGCAGCCGGACCAGTTGGTCCTTGTCGTTCAGCCAGAGGTCCAGGGTGAGTTCGAGCGAGCCGCCGGGGGCCAGTGCGGCCCGCAGGCCGTCCCGGCGGGCCTGTGTCAGCTGGGTCTGGGCCGCCGCGTACTTCTCGGCGGTGGTGGTCACCCGGTAGTGCTCGACGGTGGAGTCCTCGAACTTCTCCTCGCCGACGAAGGCCGGCTCCACCCCGTCGGCGGTGGCCGCGGCCAGTGCCTCGACCGGGTTCAGCAGGTCCAGCAGCCCCGCGTACGGGACCGCCTTGTGCCCGTCCGGGTCGGTCGGGACGGAGAAGCGCTCCCAGTGCCTGCCGCCGTTCCTGGCCGCGGTGGCGGCGTCGCCGCCCTGGTAGCCGACGGTGTCCACGACGATCAGCTGCTCGGCGTCACCCGGGGTGGAGCGCTTGAGCTGGGCCGCCGTCTTGGGCGCCCAGAACAGCGAGCCGGAGCCGGCGTCCGCGCCCAGCCGGTAGCCGACCTTGGCCCGGCGGGCGGTCTGCATGGCCAGCTGGGCGGAGAGCAGCACGCCGTGCGGGGAGCGGTCGGTCGGCTTGGCCGGCCCGGTCGGGGTGGCGGCGGTCGCGGCGGCGGTGCTCGCGCTGGCGCCGGCCGAGGGCGTGGCGGGCGCGTCCCCGCCGCCGCAGCCGGTCAGGCCGCTCGCGAGCACGGCGACGACGGCCACCGCCGCCAGTCGCTGCCGTCGCGCCATCGTCCGTTCCTCTCTCACCGGGCCCACCTTGCCACCCGGACCGGGTCCGGCCGGTGGCAGCCCCCGCCCCGTCCACCTGATCGGCCGGGTCGGGGGCCGGCGTCAGCTGCCGGCGGGAGTGCCGCCGGCCTTCGCCAGGTCGGCGAGGGTGATGAAGTCCCCCGGGGTGGCGGCGACGACCGGCGTGCCGTAGTCCGAGTAGGTCACGGCGATGTTCACCGGTCCGTTCTTGGTGTCGGCCCGCTCGGTCCGCTTGACCACCAGCTGGTCGGCGTCGACCCAGACGTCGACCTGCTCACTGGCGACGCCGGCCTTGTCCAGGTTCTGCTTGAGCCGGTCGGCCTGCTCCTGGGTCACGCCCCGGCCGGTCGCCTTGACCAGGTCGGCGACGGCGAGTTCCCCGGAGTAGTGGGTGGCGGCCTTGCCGTCCACCGTCTCCTGGCCGACCTCGGTGACCTTGCCGGTGGCGATCAGCGTCCGGACGCCCTGGACCGGGTCCGCGCTCTGGAGCTGGTCGGTCGAGCCCCCGGAGAGCTTGGACATCTCCTCCTTGCTGTAGCGCAGCCAGCGCGGGCCGCCGCCCTGGACCATCTGGCCGCCCAGACCCATGTACATCGCGTCCGCGGTGTACAGGTAGTGCACCTTCGGCCCGCCGGTGATCGGCTCCAGCGCCTTGGCCATCGGGGAGCCGGTGAGGTCCATGGTCAGGTCGGCCTCCAGGCCGTCGGACCAGCCCAGTGCCCCCTGGCCCTTCATGGTGACCTGGCCGACCGAGATCTCCTCGGTGACCTTGGCCGACTTGGCCGCGCCGGTCTTCTTGGTGACCTGCTCCAGGAAGACCGCCGGGCTCACCTTGACCGGCGGGGCGGCCTGGGTGGCGGCGGTCGTCGCGGCGGCGGCCGTGGTCGGGGCCGCCGGGGCGGCGTTCCCGCCGTCGGAGCCGTTGTCGTTGCAGGCGGTCGCGGTCAGCGCCAGAGCGGCGAGGACGACGGCGACGGCGGCCTTCCGGGTTCCAGCCATGGTGTTCCCCCCTCGAGAACCCCCGGGCGCGCGACGCGCCCGGGGTGGTAGCCGGTGGTTGGTGCGGTGTCCGGCCCGGGTGTCCGGCCGGATCAGCCGAACAGCTTGAGCAGGTCGGCCTGGGCGCCGAGGTCGCCGGCGGCGGGCGCCTCGATCTTCTCGGCCTTGCCGAGGTCGGAGTACTTGACGGTGACGGCCTTGGACTGGCCGTTGGTGTCGCCGTACTCCTGGTACTTCACCAGCTCCTGCTTGTCGTTCAGCCAGAAGTCGATGGTGAGGGTCTTGCCGTCCTGCTCCAGCGTCTTCTGGACGGACTGGCGCTGCTCCGCGGTGAGCGAGGTCATCCCGGCCACCAGGGTGGCGGTGTCCTCGACGGCCCGCAGGTGGGTGGTCTGGACGCCGTCCACGGCCTCCTGGCCGACCTTGCTGAGCTTGCCGCTCGCGGCCGCGATGGTGAGCTGGGAGACCGGGTTGACCATCTGGCCCATCACCACGAAGGCGCTGCCCATCTCCTCCGTGGCCGGCACCTTGACCCAGTGCTTCCCCTGGAGCGCGGCGGCCGTGGTGTCGTCGCCGCCGATGTAGGTGTCGGCCCCGATCGCCCGGATCCTGAGCTTCTTGCCGTCCATGTCGCTGGACACGTCCACGGAGACCTTGCCCGGGTCCTTCCAGTCGGCGCTGCCGCTGCCGCCCGGGCTGGAGGCGTCCGGGGAGGTCATGGCGACCTTGCCGTTGCCGGCCTTCTGCATCACCAGGGCGGAGGCGGCGAGCGCGGCCTTCGGGTCGGCGGCGAGTCCGGCCGCGGCCGCGGCGGCGTCCTTGCCGCCGGTGGCGCCCGTGCTGTCGGCGGCGCTCTTGGTGTCGCCGCCCTTGCTGCCGCAGGCGGTGGCGCCGGCCAGCAGGACGGCGGCGGTCGCGACGGTGGCCGCGAGACGGACAGCGCGCATGGAAGTACCCCCCGTAAGTTCCTCGGAAGAGCCGATCATCGGCTTCTTCTCAGCCGGACTCTAACGGATCGCCAGGGCCGACCCGCACCGGATATCCCCTCCCGTCAGCCGGTCGCGGCCGGGGTCGTCTCCCCCGCCCCGGGCGCGATGACGTCCGTCGTGGTCACGGTGGTCCCGGCGCTCCCCCGGGCCGTCTCACTGAGCTTCATCAGCCGCGGGCCGGGCCCGACCCAGACGTCGTACCCGATCTCGCCGACCCCGCGCTGCCGGTACCAGCCGACCACCGCGGCGAGCTGCTGCGGGTCCAACTCCCGGTCCGCGCCGAAGTAGTCGGCCACCGGGGCGGAGCCCCGGTAGTGCGCGACGGTCGTCCCGGCGAGCTGCTCGGCGCCGAGCGAGCCGAGCCGGTCGGCCTGGGCGATCGCGTACGCCCGGCTGCCCGGGTTGGTGACCAGCGCGGTCATCCAGCCGCCCGCGTAGCCGCTGGAGCCGTTGCCGGCCGCCGGGTCGATCGACTCCGCGGTGGCGCGCTCGGCGTGCCTGGCCGCGCCGCCCTGGTACGTGAGGTCGAGCGCGCCGTCCCGGAGGGACAGCTGCCCGGTGCCCAGCTCGTCGGTGACGGCCAGCGTGACCTCGTCCCGGTCGCCCCAGACCAGGCTGCCGCTCGCGCTGCGCCGGCCGTCCGGGCCCTCCCGCAGCAGGTCGACCCGGGCGCCGCCGGCGTCGTCCAGGGCCTGGGCGGCCGCGAGCACCACCTGCTTGGGCGGGATCGGCGCCGGCTCACCGGGGACGCGGGTGCTCGGGGCGGCCAGCACGCTGCAGGCGGTGGTGGTGCCGAGCAGCAGCAGGGCCGCCGCGAGCGCGGCGGGGCGAAGGGCGGGCGGCACGGCACACTCCGGCGGTCACAGGTTCTCCACATGATCTGACCGGCAGAGCGTACGACGACTCGCTCAACCGTTCCCCTTCACCCGTGTCCCGATCCCGCAACCGTTTCCGCCGCCGCCCCGCCGGGCCCCACCACCCGGCCGCGCCGCTGCCCGGCCGCACCGCAGGAACGACGACGGGCCCGCACCCCCGGTGAAGGGGGTGCGGGCCCGTCGTACGGACTGCTCTAGAGCACTGGGGCTCAGACCGCGGCCGGGTCCTCCTCGACGAGGAGGTTGCGGGTGCGGTTCGGGTCCACCAGGATGCCGGGGCCCATGGTGGTCGAGAACGCGGTCTTCTTGATGTAGCGGCCCTTGGCGGCGGACGGCTTGGCGCGGAGCACCTCGTCCAGCGCGGCGGCGTAGTTCTCGACCAGCTGCTCGTCGGTGAAGGAGGCCTTACCGATGATGAAGTGCAGGTTCGAGTGCTTGTCGACGCGGAACTCGATCTTGCCGCCCTTGATCTCGTTCACTGCCTTGGCGGTGTCCGGGGTCACGGTGCCGGTCTTCGGGTTCGGCATCAGGCCACGGGGACCGAGCACGCGGCCCAGGCGGCCGACCTTGCCCATGAGGTCCGGGGTGGCGACGACGGCGTCGAAGTCGAGGCGGCCCTTGGCGACCTCGTCGATGAGCTCGTCGGAGCCGACGATGTCGGCACCCGCAGCACGCGCGGCCTCGGCACGCTCGCCGGTCGCGAAGACCAGGACCCGAGCGGTCTTACCGGTGCCGTGCGGGAGGATCACGGTGCTGCGGACCATCTGGTCGGCCTTGCGCGGGTCGACGCCCAGACGCATGGCGACCTCGACGGTGCCGTCGAACTTGGTGGTGCTGGTCGCCTTGGCGAGGCGGACGGCCTCGAGGGGGGCGTAGAGGCGGTCGCGGTCGACCTGGGCGTCCGCGGCCTTCAGAGCCTTGCTGCGCTTCACTGCTGCTCCTGAATGGTGATTGGAGTTGTGGTATTCGACGGGCCTGCGCAGGCCCTACCACAGGGACGGCTGAGCCGGTTTGCCCCTGACGGGACGGGGGGCTTGATCAGCCCTCGACGGTGATGCCCATCGACCGGGCGGTGCCGGCGATGATCTTCTCCGCCGCGTCCAGGTCGTTGGCGTTCAGGTCGGGCATCTTGGTGGTGGCGATGTCGCGGACCTGGGCGCTGGTGAGCTTGGCGACCTTGGTCTTGTGCGGCTCGCTGGAGCCCTTGTCGATACCGGCGGCCTTCAGGATGAGGCGCGCGGCCGGCGGCGTCTTCGTGATGAAGGTGAAGGAACGGTCGTCGTAGACCGTGATCTCCACCGGCACGATCATGCCGCGCTGCGACTCGGTCGCAGCGTTGTAGGCCTTGCAGAACTCCATGATGTTGACGCCGTGCTGGCCCAGCGCGGGGCCGACCGGCGGCGCCGGGTTGGCCGCACCGGCGTTGATCTGGAGCTTGATAAGCCCCGTGATCTTCTTCTTCTTGGGAGGCATGTCTCTCCGGGTCCTTCCGAGAGGTGATTGCTGGTGCGTGCGGACGCGGGGCGACACCCGGTCGCCAGCACACACATCAGGCCAGGCTAACGCGTCCGCGCCGCTGGACCAAAACGGATTCGGGGCGGGGGCCGTCGGCCCCCGCCCCGAATCCGAAGAC